>NZ_JAMYMV010000001.1:0-236144 GCF_040318715.1 Mesorhizobium sp. M1050
GCGGTCCTCATTAGACGGTTTCGAGCCGGCTGAACCGAACGGGGATGAGTTTCCGAGTCTTGAGTTGCCCTGCCACGTCCTTGTCTATGACAGTCAGAAACTGTGCGTCTTCAGACGCCAAAGGCAGAACCAGGCGTCCCCCTGGCTTGAGCTGGTTCAGCAAAGCCGGCGGCGTCCGCTCAGCGGCTACGCTAACCAGGATCTTGTCGAATGGGGCGTGCTCGGGCCAGCCGCGAGACCCGTCTCCGACACGAATGGCGACATTGGAGAAGCCAAGGCCCTGCAGCAGAGTCTCGGCATGGCTTGCGAATTCCTCGATGATTTCGACGCTCCAAACTTGCCCGGCGAGCTCCGCAAGAATTGCGGTTTGATAGCCCAGGCCGGTGCCGATCTCGAGCACTGCCTCGTGCGGTTGGGGAGCAAGGAGATCGGTCATCAGAGCGACAATGAAGGGCTGCGAGACGGTCTTGTCGAAGCCGATCGGCAGCGGCATGTCCTGGTAGGCATAGGACGCGACCTGGGCTGGTACGAAGAGATGCCGCGGGACCCGCCGCATCGATGCCATCACTCGCTCATCGAGCGTTGCCTTGCCGAGTTCTTCGCTTGCAAGGTCGGCATGGATCGCAATCATCTCGACCATGTGCCTGCGTAAAATCGCAAGGTGCTCTTCGGTCATCGGTTTCATGACGGTGGCGCTTTCTCCAACCAGTCTGCTGCCAGGTACAGTCTACCACTGTCGCGAATCGAAAGGCGATCCTCGGTGTGCGCTCGAAGTGGCGGGCCCGGGCCTGGAAGCAGGAAGGCTGACGCTCCGCAGAGGCCAGTGCCGCCGCCGAGATTCTCGGCGCGGACATCGAGTTCTTCGACGCCGACGACTAAATCCACATGTCACAGGCCGATTGGCGAATGTGGTGCAAGTTTCTTGTCGCTGAGAGTAAAGCCGGTTCTTCTGTCGTGCAGAAGATCTCCCCTGGCAAACAGCGCGGAGCATAAGGGCTGTCCCGACAATAGTGCCAGTCTCCGTGGGGAACGCACGACAGTGGCTAGGGCTGCATCGTTGATCGCGACATGCTGTAGGTGTGGAGCCTCAACAGGTAGCCCGTCAATTTGTGAACATCGACGACATAAGTTCGTAATATGGCTCCTATGTCATGGGAGTGAACGCCTTGCGGCGTCCGCGCCCAAAGCAGCTGCTTGCGGCGGTGAGCGAGGCGCCGGTTCCCGCATCGTGTCGTCGGCAAAAAAAGCGACGTTCCGCTCTTTGCTTTCACGTCCGGGTACGCCGACAAGTCCGGCGGTCAAAAATCGACCAGCGGCGTGTCCACGATCTGGTGCTCGAACAGCAGCCAGAACGGCGATCCCCGGGATTCGGAGTACCAATGCTCAAAAATCGCAAGGGCCTCGCCGATATTGGTGGCGGGTTCGTCCTCGGGTGGCTTCGCGGCCTGGAACAACGCAAGCGCAACGGGACCAAAATGCGTGATCGCTTCCGTGCGCGCCTCGCTGTCCGCACTCCAGCCGAGCCGCAAGCGCAGGACGGCCAAAGCGCTGGCCACGGCGATCTCCTCACTTTCGGCCGAGGCCACGGCATCCGAGCTCGCCTGCATGAGGTTGAGCCGCCTGAAGGCGAAAGCGCGCTCCTGCTCCAGAACCGCGATCTGATTGGCCGCTTGTCGCCTGAAGCTTGCCTCGGTTGTCCTGGCGGTCTCAGCCGTCGTCTTCAGGTCATTCAGATACGAAGCCGTCGGGTTCATCTTTGCTCACCAGGATGGCGGAAGAGAGTGGGAGTCGAACCCACCAGAGACCGACTCGCGGCCCCTCCCGGATTTGAAGTCCGGACGCCCCACCGGGGGCGATGCTCCTCCAGAAATTTGCGCCGTCGGCGGCTCACCCTCGCCTGTCAGGCGGAACAGGTCCAGCTTGCGCCTGTTCAGGCGGCGCAAGTCTCCCCGCCGCAGCGTCACGCCGTGCCGATCGAGAAATTCGAGGATATGGATGGCGACCTTGCGTCCGCTGCCCACGCGATCGCGAAATTGAGCTGCGGTGAACTCGTCTGTGGGCATCGACGCAGCGAGGTCGCGCGCGATCTCGACGATCTGCGCCAACGCCTCGCGCTGGAAGAAGTGGTCATGAGCGACCTCATGGACCTTCCCCATGCGGCCGGCAAGCTTCAGAAGCCGCCGGATTTCCGTCTCCGGCGCGGCCAGCGCCTCGGCAATATCCCACACTCTCGGCGGATGGAACCGTTCGGGTCCGCTGATGAGAGGCTGGATTTGCAGCCAGAAAGTTTCATCCTTTGCCGTCAGGTGCGCCTCATGACCCGGCAGCCGCACCCAGGCGCCATTCAAGGCAACTTCTCCAGCGTGCGAAAGGCTCCGCAGAACTGCCGTGAAAGCGGGCGCCGGCAGACGTGGATCGAGCCCAATACGCAGTCTCTCCATTCCTACGCCCGGCAAATCCGGATTGTCGGCATGGAAGGCCCCCAGGGTCGCGGCCAAGTCGCGCTTGAATCGCAACCAGCGCTCCGGCGACAGCACGAGAAGCATCTCTCCCACGGCAAAACGGACAAGCCCGAGTTGATCGATCAGGCCTTCCGTCTCGCAGTCGCTAAGCGCCCTGTCGCGCGCGAAACCCTTCAGGTCGAAATAGTGGGGCGGCGCGCCAAGGAGTGCGGCGGCGGCCAGTTCAGGCGCCAACAGCGCATGGGCATCGAGTTGGATCAGCCGTTCCGGCGCGCGGCGTTTGCGGCTGGGTGCCCGCAGATCGAGAAAATGTCCGCCGCCGATGGTTCGCTGCGCGGAGGTGTCGCGCACCACGTAAACGTCGCCGGCAGCGGCCGCGATCGGACTGTCCAGCACCAATTGAACATTGGCCGTGCCGCCAGGCCCGATCGGTTCGTCCGCGAGGAGTACGATGCGTGCCCCGACGTCCGTCGCGGCATGGTGGAGCCGCACCGGAAACCATTGGCCGATCGGCTTGCGTTCATCCGGCAGAACGCGAAGGCTTGCATCAATCCGGTCCGTCGGCGCGTGAAGCTTCGGATCGACAATCACGTCGCCGCGCCGGATCGCCTCCTTGGAAACCCTTTCGCCGGTCAGATTGAGCGCGCAGCGGTCTCCCGCTCGACCACGTTCAGCCGGCCGGTTCTGGGCGTGGATCGATCGAACCCGCGCAAGCAATCCCGACGGGCTTACGACCACGTTGTCTCCAATACCGAGAGAACCCGAAAGCACGGTGCCCGTCACGACGGTGCCCACGCCGCGCAGCGTGAACGAGCGGTCTACCGCTAATCGAAAACGGCCCGAAACTGCACGCCGGGCAAGATGCGACGCCTCCTCGAACAAGAGATACCTGAGTTCATCGATACCTTCGCCTGTAACGACCGAGACGGGAATCAGGTGGGCCTCGGCAAGCATCGTCCCGGCAAGCACCGAGCGGATATCACTCGCCACCGCATTGCGTTGCTGGGGACTGGCCAGATCGCATTTCGTAAGCAGGATGGCGCCGCGCTTGACACCGAGCAGATCGATGATGGCGAGATGCTCCCGGGTTTGCGGCATGACGCCGTCATCGGCAGCCACCACGAGCAAGACGAAGTCGATGCCGCTGGCGCCGGCGAGCATCGTGTGTACGAAACGCTCGTGCCCGGGAACATCGACGAAGCCGATGCTATCCCCACCCGGTACCGGCAAATAGGCGAAGCCGAGATCGATGGTCATGCCGCGTGTCTTTTCGTCCTGCAAACGATCGGTGTTTATACCGGTCAGCGCATGCACCAGCGCGGTTTTGCCATGATCGACATGTCCCGCCGTGCCGACGATCATGATGCGGTCTCCGGCAACGGCGCGGCGGCGCGACGCTCGGCCTCGGCGGCATCGCCCGCGCTCAATTCGGCCCGCACCGCAGCCAGATAGCGGCGGGCAAGGGCGCTGCCGCCAGCCTCGGCACGCAGGAGCCAAGCCAGCGCCTCGACCGCGTCGGGCGGCACGCCCGTGCCAAGATGGCAGGCGGCGCCGAGCATTGCCTGCCCTTCGGCGTCTCCTCGCATGGCAGCACGGCGCCACCAGCGGACAGCCTCGTGCGGATCGCGCGGCACGCCGAGCGCATTGTGATAAAGCATGCCAATCCGGGTCATCGCGCATGCGATGCCCCGATCGGCCGCGGCAAGCGCCCAGCGTCGCGCCTCGCCGGCATCGGGAGCCATCACTTCGCCCTCCAGCAGCATCCAGCTCAGCATATCCTGCGCCGGTCCGTCGCCAGTTTCCGCTGCGGCCCGATAGAGTTCGGCAGCCCGGCGAAAGTCCTGCTGAACGCCTTCGCCGCGGAAATAGAGCGACGCCAGGTTCCTTTGCCCGACAGGATCTCCTGCCTCGGCGGCGAGCGCCAGCCAGCGAAACGCCATATCCGCGTCACGCTCGACGCCGAGCCCTTCGGCGAAGCAGGCGCCGACATTGTTCTGAGCGCGGGCAACGCCCTGGTGAGCCAACGGTTCCCATATGGAGAGAGCCACGGCATGATCGCCTCGCCGAGCGGCTTCGAGGGCCTCGGTCATGCGTGCGGCCATAGGCGTCTCGGCTGGGCGGCGCGAAAGGCGGTCAAGCCAGCGCATCGGTTCCTCCCGGATTTAAGCCGGCTAGATTGGCGACGAAGTTCGCCTCGTCTTCCAGGCAGCGCAAATCGAGCACGAGCGCCTGGCTTTCGATGCGCCCGATGACGGGGACGCCCAGCCCGCGCAGCGCAGCCGCAAGCGCTTCGAGCGCCCGGCTGCTCCCTGAGCGAGGCTTGAGAGCAAGCCCAGCGCTTGGCACAGTTTCGAGCGGCAGCGCGCCGGATCCGACTTGGCTCCGGCACTCCACCTTGTCGACCGCAAAGGCTTCGCCCACGGCGTCAGCAACCAGGGGAGCAAGGCGCTTTGCCTGCGCTGCAATCTCCCTCACCGGGCGCGCCAGCAGCCTTAGCGTCGGCAGGCGCTCGGCCAGGCGGTCGGGGTCGCGGTAGAGCTTCAACGTCGCCTCGAGCGCGGCCAAACGAAGCTTGTCGACCCTGAGCGCCCGCTTCATCGGGTTGCGGCTGATCGCTGCGAGCAGGTCCCTGCTGCCGACGATGAAACCCGCCTGAGGACCGCCAAGCAGCTTGTCGCCGGAGAATGTGACGAGATCGGCGCCTTCGGCGACCGCCTCGCGCACGGTCGTCTCGCGCCCAAGGCCGTAGCGGGCTAGATCGACCAGCGTGCCCGAACCGAGATCATGGACCAGCGGTATCCCATGCTCCTTGGCGATTGAAGCGAGCTCGGGTGCCCGGATCTCGGACGTGAACCCTTCGACCCGATAGTTCGATGTGTGCACCTTGAGGATGAGCCCGGTCTCCGGGCCGATCGCCGCGACGTAGTCTTTGCGATGCGTCCGGTTGGTGGTGCCGACCTCGACAAGCCTGGTGCCGGCGCGCGTCATGATCTCGGGCATCCGGAAAGAGCCGCCGATCTCGATCAACTCGCCTCGCGAAACGATCGCTTCGCGACCGAGCGCCAGCGTGTTGAGGACGAGAAGGACGGCAGCCGCATTGTTGTTGACGACGGTTGCATCCTCGGCTCCGGTCAGCTCGCAAACGAGCGATCGAAGATGATCGTCCCGTTCGCCGCGCTCGCCTTTCTCGACATCGAATTCGAGAGCCACCGCTTCGCGCATCGCCAGCCGAACAGCCTCGACTGCCTCTTTCGCGAGGAGAGCTCGTCCGAGATTGGTATGCAGCACCGTTCCGGTCAGGTTGAAAACGGGACGCAGGGAAGAGCGTTCGCCGTCCCTGAGCTGCCCGAGCGCGTCGCCGGCAACATCGTTCGCCTCCGGCACGACGGCTCCGGCATTGCGGGAGGCCATTCGTGCATCGGCGAGGGCCCGGCGAATGGCCTCCGTCGCGGCCTGCCGCCCGAAGCGCTCGATTGCGGCCGCCGCCAGCGGGGTCCTCAGCACGTGGTCGACCGACGGAAGATTGCGCAAAGGGTTTGCGGATGAAGTGGTCATCGCATCCTCAATAGCCAACAAGGAACGGATTGAACGATCCGCGGCGATGGCCGCCCTCGCGGACGAGCAGGTCGAGGCCGAGCGTCGCCACGTCGTCGGCGACTGGATCGAGAGCCGGATCCTTGTATTGGTACAGGATCTTTGCGTAGCAGCCGCATGCATCGCAGGTCTCGGCCTTGACCGTGCCAGGACCTCCCTCGATTTCCTGATAGCCTATCCCCTTGGTCGAGCCGCACAGCGTACATTTGATGCGGACGTGGTTCCACAATGTTCCACACAGCGCGCAGGCGCAGAACCGCGCCCCATGTGCGCCGTGCCAGCCGACGATGATCGAGGATACGGGCGGCCCGCCGCAGGCCGGACAGGCGCCGTCGGCAACCGCAACGAGCTTCGAGCTGTCGAGACATGCCGCGAGGCGGGCGAAGTGAACCTGCAGCGCGGCCGCAACATAGACATGCTCGGCAAGCGCTTTGATTGGGATCGCATCGGTGAGCACATTGCGCACCATGGAATCGACCCCCGACGCATCGATGTTTACCAGCCTGCCCAAGGCGGCTGCGGCCGCTTCGGGTTTTTCGATCGTGGCTGCCACTTCGAACAGGCGGCCGAGTGTCATTCCAAGGGCGGCATCCGAAGTGAATTGGTTGCGATCGAGCGGCGGCATACCGAAGATTCGTGCGCGCTCGCGCGCCTCCGCGGTCGGCAATTCGATCTCCGGCAAGCCGTCCTGGATGCGGTGCTGCGCATCCGTCAGTGCGGCGAGGAAGCGGAGATAGGGGCCGAGCTGGTGGTCATCCGCCAACACAATCAATCGTTCGGAGCGGCGAATGAACAAGGTCCGCGGATCAGGCACGCGCGCAAAGGGTGGGGCCGAGACTTCGCCGATTACAGTCGGGTCAGGGCGTGACGGATCTTGTTGCCTTGGCATTTCAACCTCACGAACCTCACGGGCCACGTGGTCGGCTTGATACTGCTCCAGAGCAATTCCACGAAAAGTGTATACCGGTTTTCCGTCCGGAATTGCGTAAAAACAAATACCTGGTCATTCGGCGGGATTCGATCCCGAACGTCCGTTCGGCTTGCCTGCGATCAGTTCACGCAGCCATTTGCGATGATGCCGCCACGCCCAGCCGCCGGTCACCCGTCCGCGCGTCATGGCGGGAATGGTGCCGCGTACCCAGATGGCCGAGTAGAAATGAATAATCCAGACGCCGATGATCGCCACGGCAGCGATCGAATGAACAAGCAGCGCTACCCGCTGCTGGCCGATCGTGGTGTAAGCGGCGAAATATTGTTGCCAGATGACGACGCCGCTCGAAATCAGGATGATGATGAGGATCGACATTGACCAGAAGACGAGCTTCTGGCCGGCGTTGTACTTGCCGACTTCGGGGACGTTGTCCTCGTGATTGGACAATACGTCACGGAAACGGGCGAGCCACGTTCCGTCCTCGGGCATCCACAAATTGGCCTTCCAGAACCGAAGGAAAAGCCCAAGGAAGCTAACGAAGAGCAAGACGCCGATCCATGGGTGAATGAAGCGCGTGAACTGGCCGCCGCCAAACAGCCGCGACAGGAAGAACAGGCTCGGGTGAAACATGGCAAGGCCGGACAAGGCGAGCAGGATCAGGCTGGCCGCCGTGATCCAATGGTTGATCCGCGCGCCCACCGTGTAGCGGTCCACGATGACTGGCTTGCCGGGATGTACTTGCTCGTTCGACTTCACGTCATGCGCGGCCATCGTTGTTGCCTTCCGTCAGCTGTTCGGCGTGCTCCTCATCCGTCTCGGAGACCCGGTTCGGTCCCATGACCAGATGGTGAAGCAGGCCGACGCCGGCCGCCACGCCGAGAATGGTGAGGCCGGCATATTTGGTCACGCCCTTCCACGCCTCCACCAGCGGACTGATCTTCGGCTCCTTCGGCAGACCCGAATAGAGCTCCGGCTGGTCGGCGTGGTGCAGCACATACATCACATGCGTTCCTCCGACGCCGGGCGGATCGTAGAGGCCGGCATTCGAATAGCCGCGCGATTTCAGGTCCTTGATGCGGCCGTCGGCGTGCTTTTTCATCTCGTCTTTCGTGCCGAACACGATCGCCTGGGTCGGACAGGCCTTGGCGCAGGCCGGCCCCTGGCCGACAGCCACGCGGTCGGAGCAGAGCGTGCATTTGTAGGCCGTGTGATCGACTTTGGAGATGCGCGGAATGTTGAACGGGCAACCCTTGATGCAATAGCCGCAGCCGATGCAGTTCTCATGGACGAAATCGACGATGCCGTTCGAATACTGCACTATGGCGCCTGGTGCCGGACAAGCCTTGAGGCAGCCCGGATCAGCACAATGCATACAGCCATCCTTGCGGATCAGCCATTCGAGTTCGTTGGTCTCGGGATTGTCCCATTCGCTGTAGCGCATCAGCGTGAACATGTCCGGCGTGAGATCGGCAGGATTCTCATAGACGCCGGCATTGAGGCCGATCTCCGGATGCGTGTCGTTCCATTCGATGCAGGCCGTCTGGCATGCCTTGCAGCCGATGCATTTCGAAACATCGATGAGCTTGGCGACTTCCGTCAATTGCTGCTCGGGCGCGGGAACCGTCGAGGCAGAGCGGCGGATGAGGTCCTTGTCGGAAAAACGCGGTGCGGTATCCGTCGTCGAAGGATTTGGAAGTGGAGGAAACATCGCTTACTCCTCCTACGCTACCGGCCCGGCGACGGGCTCGATGTTGACAAGGAACGCCTTGTATTCCGGCGTCTCGATGTTGGCGTCGCCGACAAAGGGGGTGAGCATGTTGGGGCCAAAGCCTTTCTTTGCCGCTCCCGTGAAGCCCCAGTGCAGCGGTATTCCGACGATGTGGACGGTCTTGCCATCGCAGGTGAGCGGCCTGATCCGTTTGGTCACCATGGCCTTCGCCACAACGGAACCGCGCTTCGACCAGACGCGCACCCAGCCGCCTTTGGTGATGCCTTTCTCGGCCGCAAGCTGTTCCGAAATTTCCACGAAAAACTCCGGCTGCATCACCGCATTGGTGATGACGTGCTTGGTCCAGAAGTGGAAATGCTCGGTCAGTCGGTAGGAGGTCGCCGCGTAGGGAAACTCCTGCGAAGCCGATTCGGCGAACTGGGCCATATCGCCTTCGAACACCCGCGCTGCGGGGTTGCCGCGGACTTTGGGAGCTATCGGGTTCGCGATGGGCGACTCGAATGGCTCGTAGTGCGCCGGGAATGGTCCGTCGCGCATCATGCCTCGGGTAAAGAGGCGCGAGACGCCTTCCGGATTCATGATGAACGGGCCTACTTGATCGGGCTTTGCCGTTGGCAAGATGTCGGGGACATCGTAGCCTGACCATTTCGTGCCGTCCCATTCAATCACCTTGCGGCTTGGATCCCAAGCCTTTCCGGTGAGGTCAGCCGACGCCCTGTTGTAGAGAATGCGACGGTTGGCAGGCCATGAGAACGCCCATTTGGAATAGGCGCCGGTTTCGTCAGGATCGGTGGTGTCCCGCCTGGCCATGTTGTTGCCGTTCTCGTTGAAGCAGCCGGAATAGATCCAGCAGCCGCAGGAGGTGGAGCCGTCGTCGCGCAGCGCGGCGAAGCCCGGCAAGAGCTTTCCGGCCTCGGCCAGCACCTTTGTCGGGTCGGCCGTGTCGGTTACCCTGGCGAGCGCCCTGCCATTGATCTCCTGGGCAAGCTCCTCGGCCTTCGGATCGCCGGGATCGGCATAAGGCCAGTTGAGCTTAACGATCGGATCCGCGAAGGCGCCACCTTCCTTGGTGTAGAGCTCCTTCAGGCGCAGATAGAGCTGTGCCATAATCCAGGTATCGCGTTTGGCCTCGCCGGGCGGCGTGCCGCCGGCCCAATGCCACTGCAGCCAGCGCCCCGAATTGACCAGCGAGCCGTCGTCCTCGGCGAAGCAGGTGGAGGGAAGCTGGTAGACTTCCGTCTGAATCTGCGACGGATCGACATCGTTGTACGGCCCGTGGTTCTCCCAGAACCGGCCCGTCTCCGTGTCCAACGGATCCATGATGACGAGGTATTTGAGCTTCGAGAGGGACTCGATCACCTTCTTCTTGTTCGGAGCTGCCTGTAGCGGGTTGAAGCCCTGGCAGAAATAGCCGTTCATCTTGCCTTGATGCATCAGCTCGAAAGCCCGCAGCAGATCGTAGCCCGGCAGGTCGAGCTTCGGCAGGTAGTCATAGGCGAAGCCGTTCTCCGGCGTTGCCGCGTTGCCCCACATTGACTTTTGGAAGCTTACGAAGAACTTCCTGTAGTTCTGCCAGTAGCTCATCTGGTTCGGCCGGAGCGGCTTGAAGCCTCGGGTCGACATGTAGGCTGCCAGATCGACCTCCTTCTCGGTCGGCAGCGTCAGATAACCGGGCAGCAGGTTCGACATCAGCCCGAGGTCGGTCAGCCCCTGGATATTGGAGTGACCGCGAAGCGCGTTCATGCCGCCGCCGCGTATACCAATGTTGCCGAGAACAAGCTGCAGCATCGCCATGGCGCGGATGTTCTGCGAGCCCTTCGAGTGCTGGGTCCAGCCGAGCGCGTACATCGAGGTCATCGCCTTGGTCGGAGACGACGTCTCGGCGACCATCGCGGCCACCTTCAGGAACCGGTCCTTCGGTGTGCCGCAGATGCGCTCGACCATCTCCGGCGTGTAGACCGCGACATGCTTCTTGAGCAGATTCCAGACGCAGCGGGGATTGGCCAATGTCGCGTCGATAACGGCAAAGCCGTCCGGGCCTATGTCATAGTCCCAACTGGACTTGTCATAGTCTCGCTTCGCCTCGTTGTAGCCGGAGAAGAGGCCGTCCTGATAGGTGAAGCCCTCCTTGACGACATACGTCGCGTTAGTGAAGGCCTTCAGATAGTCCCATTGCACCTTATCGTTCTGGATGCAGTAGTTGATCAGCCCGAGCAGGAAGGCGATGTCCGTTCCCTGGCGGATCGGCGCGTAAAGATCCGACACCGAAGCCGAGCGCGTAAAGCGCGGGTCGACGACGATGAGCTTGGCGCCGCGGTTGGCCTTCGCCTCTGTGACCCATTTGAAGCCGCAAGGATGCGCTTCCGCGGCATTGCCGCCCATGATGACGACGAGATCCGTGTTCTTGATGTCGGTCCAGGAATTGGTCATTGCGCCGCGGCCGAATGTTGGGGCGAGACTCGCCACCGTCGGGCCGTGTCAGACACGTGCCTGGTTGTCGAACACCAGCATGCCCGCGCTGCGGACCACCTTGTAGGTCGCGAACGCGGTTTCATTGGTCGAAGCCGAGGCGGCGAGGAAGCCGGTGGTGATCCACCGGTTGACCGTCACGCCGTCATTGTTCGTCGCGACGAAGTTCTTGTCGCGATCGTCCTTCATAAGGTGGGCGATGCGGCCGAGCGCGTCTTCCCAGCTTATCGGCTCGAACTTGTCCGAGCCGGGTCTGCGGATCATCGGATGTTGCAGACGGGTCGGCGACTTGACAAATCCGAGCAGGGCCGACCCTTTGGGGCACAAGGTGCCGCGATTGGTCGGATGATCAGTGTCCCCCTCGATATGGGTGATCTCGGCCGGCTCGCCCTTTCTGAGATCGCCCTTCGAATACAAGATTATGCCGCAAGCCACCGAGCAGTATGGACAGGTGTTGCGTGTTTCGGTGGTGTTCGCGAGCTTGAACGGCCGTATAGCCGCCGCGTGTGCGGCCTCGCTATCGCCGAAGCCGAGAGCTCCAAGCGAAGTACCGGCGACACCCGCGCCTGCTGTTTGCAGGAACGCGCGTCGAGAAAGATTGATGTTCATGGGTTCCTCCCGAAGCCGATGCCCCACAAGGCAACTCGAACCAACGGTCAATCCGACTAACTAGTGTCGGACCAAATAAAATCAATGCCAAGGAACAAGGCGCGTACGGTGCAGCAAAAGTGCCCCTTCGAACCGCCTTCCTGCAACAGGTTTGTGCCCGCAAATCGGCATTGTGACCGCGACTGCGATTGACGAAAATGAACGCATTGCCATAGAGTAAGGCGTGGCGATGAAACAGCTCCCGCGGGTCGGGGCGCCTTTCGATCGATACCCAATGACGGCGATGCCTCGCACGCCGGATAGTGCCCTTGGCTTTTCTAACTCAACGAAATCCGCTGAAAGCAAGCGTGCTCCAAACGTGCCATGCGTTGGGCGATCTTATTTTCCATGCCGGTTGACTTTGATCCCCACTAAAGCGTGCTAGCAGAGGAGGCTATACGATCATGGCAATCGCCCTCTCGCCTGAAATCACCAAAGCGCCCGTTGTGCGCCTGACCAGCCTCGCCCATGGCGGCGGTTGCGGCTGCAAGCTGGCGCCGTCAGTGCTGCAGCAGCTTCTCGCCGATCCGACGGCTGCCAGCCCCTATCATCAACTTCTCGTCGGCACGGAGACCGGGGACGATGCGGCAGTTTGGCAACTCGACAGCGCGACTTGCGTCATTGCGACCACCGACTTCTTCATGCCTATGGTAGATGACCCCTACGATTTTGGTCGGATTGCCGCGACCAACGCCCTGTCCGATATCTATGCGATGGGTGGCCGGCCGATCATGGCGTTGGCCATTCTCGGCATGCCTCTCGACAAGATCCCGACGGTCATCGTCCGCGAAATCCTCAGAGGTGGCGAAGCTGTCTGCGCCGACGCCGGAATCCCGGTTGCCGGCGGCCACTCAATCGACTCGCCGGAGCCGATTTACGGCCTTGCAGTCATCGGCACCTGCCGACCCGAGGACATCCGACGCAATTCTGACGCCAGACCGGGCGACGCCTTGATCCTGACGAAAGGGCTCGGCGTCGGCATCTATTCCGCCGCCATCAAGAAGCAGGCGCTTTCCGAGAGCGGCTATCGCGAAATGATCGCCTCCACCACCCTTCTCAACCGGATCGGATCGGAACTGGCGCAGGACGCGAGCGTCCACGCCGTAACCGACGTGACCGGATTTGGCTTGCTCGGACATGCCCTCGAGATGGCACGCGGTTCCGGGTGCACGCTCATAATTTGCAGCCACGACGTGCCGCTCTTTTCCGAAGCTGCCTCGCTCACGGTCGACGGCCACGTTACCGGCGCATCGCGGCGCAACTGGGCGAGTTATGGCGACGCGATAAGCTTACCTCCCGGCATGCCCGACTGGCGACGCCATCTTCTCACGGATCCACAGACTTCGGGCGGGTTGCTGGTTGCTTGCGAGACCGACCGCGCAGCGGCGCTCGTTGAGAGGATCGTCGCGGACGGCTATCCTTCGGCTCGCATCATCGGCCATGCCAGGCCCGGCGCGCCGACAATAGTAGTAGAGGCCTGAACGGCCGCTCCGCTTCCCGCCAGATGACGGGGTGCGCCCTCCAGTTCGCGGCACTCCACCTCCTGCCACCACTGGATCGGCAGGCAAAGACGCCGCCTGCCCTGTCCACGCTGGATTGGCGGCGAACGCTGCGGAAACATCAGCTCCTCTATCCGGAGAATCGTTCCACTTGGCCATGCGTTCGGAACGCGTGCTCGCCATGGTCACACCCGTGAACCACCGCGACGTGACGCTCATCGCGATGTCGCGGGCGCCCTGAGGCGACCGATCCCCCGCTCCCACCCGAAAGCTTATCACCGCTGTTCAGTGTCGATGTCCAAGCGGCGGTCGCGTCTATCGGCGGAGTACCGAATCGGCCGGGCGCAGGAGCGGTTGGTCCGCGACGGCTGTCGGCGCAGACGGTGGCCGGCTATGTCGAATATGACGAGGCGGGCGACAGCTTCTACCTCAGCCCCGAGCAGGAGCAGGTCTTCGTCAACGAGGACAGCCCCGCCTTCATAGCCGGTGCGTTCGAGGTCGTCTTGGCGCTGTGGCTCGACGGGGAGAAGGTGCGGCAGGCCTTCCGCACCGGCAAGGGACTGGGCTGGCACGACCACAGCGCCTGCCTGTTTCGCGGCACCGAACGCTTCTTCCGGACAAGCTACAACGCCAATCTGATCGGCTCCTGGTTGCCGGCGCTCGATGACGTAATCGACAAGCTGGAGCGGGGGCATAGGCGAAGTCGGTGAAATGGTGGCCATAGCCGCCCAGCGAATTTCTGTCGCTCGGTATCAACTCACCGGCTACGAAATGATGCAGCGAGCGGAGCGGATCGTGGCGCTGTTGCGGCGAGCCGCAGCCTCGCGGTCAAGACTGGGGCGATGAAGCCGGCCGAGACGCACCCTTCTTAAGCGTTACTACGAGATCTCTCGACGAGATCGTTGAGTAAGGCAGATGCGTCAGGACTTCGAAGATGTCCGGTTCGGTTCCTGCTGCCGACATGGATGCGACGCTGACCTATTGCGGCCGCCTCGCTTCGGTCACTTAGAAATCGGGTGCCTCGAAGCAATTTGCCTTCAGCCATGTATTCGAGGGTCCGCTCCTGTAGCGGCTATCGGCGCGCTTCGAGATAATGCTTTCGAGCCCCATTTTTTCGATGACGCGGAAAATCGCTAGCGCACTGCCCTCGAAATACTCGCTGTACTGGAGCTTGCCGAGGCCATGCTCAACCAGTTGCCACAGCGCCTGCTTGCGTGCCAGCAGCGGCAAGGAGCCTAGATTGCGACCGTCGAGATGGAGGATGTCGAACGCGACGAACACCAGCCGGCTCGGTTCGTTCCAGATCGCGGCTTCCAGCGCAGGGCAATCGGGAGCGCCCTGCTCGCCTGGCACCATGACCTCGCCGTCGATAATGGCAGCCCGGCATGGCAGCTCGACAGCCAGCGCGATGGGCCAGTATTTCGTGGTCCAGTCACGGCCGTTTTTGCTGTAAAGACGCACGCCGCCTTGATCGATGATGATCTGCGTTAGGTAGAACCAGCACACCGATTGACATGACGAAGCTAACTATTGGCA
This sequence comes from Mesorhizobium sp. M1050, assembly GCF_040318715.1. Lineage (NCBI taxonomy): Bacteria > Pseudomonadati > Pseudomonadota > Alphaproteobacteria > Hyphomicrobiales > Phyllobacteriaceae > Mesorhizobium > Mesorhizobium sp. M1050. The sequence continues at coordinate 14,869 of NZ_JAMYMV010000001.1, forward strand.
GCACTTTGACCGTGTAGCTCTGGACCTCGGTGGTTCCGTTGGCAATGAATTCTCGACGTGCAATCTCCTGCATGAAGGCGTCCTCCCCGTGGGGACCGACCTACCGATGAGAAAAGATGGACCGATCAGTTGTTTTTTACCGGACGAGCAGTCTGTATCGGTACAAATGGAATTTAATCCCGGTGTCAAAGTCGAGACTCGGGCGAAGCGATCAGTTCAGTTGTTGGCGGTAAGTGGATCGATGACTTGTGTGATCTCGGTGATGGCCGCAATCGGGATCCCACTCAGCTCCGAGTGCCTGCGGATTGCCGCTTCATCCTTGGCCAGGTAGACACAAAACGTCTTGTCCGCGGCCACGTAGCTGTGTTGCCATTGGATTCCAGGACCGACCTTGTCGATGGCTTGGTTGGAGGCACGAGCTGCGCCGCAAAGCTCCACAAGCGACATTGCACCGATACCGGGAATGTCTCGTTCGATGACAAACCGTTTCATCTGCGACATCTTTAAAACTCCTCCGCGAATTACCGCCAGGTCATTGTCCTCCAAGGGCGCGCTAAAGCAATCCAAATGTTCTTTACGAGTCTAAAGCTAACCTTTACCAACGGTGGATGATTCCGACGCATCTCAAATCGCTGCAGGCACTGGAGCTTGCCATGCGGACCGGCTCTTTGACGGCGGCGGGAAAGCTGCTGGGGATTACAACGGCGGCCGTCGGGCAAAGGATCAAGACGCTAGAAGAGCATCTCGGCTTCGACCTTCTTGTGCGCGCAAGGTCCGGCATTCGCTTGACGCCGGAACTTTCAGCTGCTCTCCCGCACATTGCGGCAGCGTTCAGGGAATTGGAAACGGCCGCGCACCTTCTTGATTTCCAGAGAGGGCTCGAAATCCATGTCCTGGCGAACACAGATTGGGCCGAGCTGTGGCTGAAAACACGGCTCTCGGAATTCAAAGCAGCGAACCCGAACATCCTATTCTGCGTCAACGGCGTGGGCGACGTGCCTCTGCGACTGGGACAGGCCGATTGCGAGGTCTGGTTCGGCGAGCCACGCGGAGGGTACGGCGAGGAGATGCTATTTCGAGACTATCTGCTTCCCGTCGCATCGCCAGAAAATACCAAGCGTGTGTCGAGTTTGGACGCAGCGGAACGTCTTGAGGGATTTCCCCTGCTCCATCTCAATTGCTACCGGACAGACCCTGTCGCCATCGGCTGGCCGGAGTGGATCAGCGCACACGGCTACAGGAAGACTGCTGCGGAACGGGGCATCCGCTATGCCCATGTCCTCCAAGCACTTGAGGCGGTATTTTCCGATGCCGGGATGCTGATCTGTGGCCTAGCTCTGGTTCAGAGCCAGTTGGAGAGCGGGATAATCTCTTTGCCGTTTGCAATATCCCAGGGGGCATGGACAGAGCATGCATATTACGCGGCTTTCCGCGAAAGCGCCGTTCGCCGGACGCAAGTTGCCGCATTCCGCTCTTGGCTCCTGGAAAAAAGCAGCGAAACAACTGGGCATCTGGAGAAACTGTTGGCGCGAGATTAATCGTTCAAGCCCGGTCTTCGGAGAGCATCCACAAATCTGATGTCCCGATGAGCCGACCCTGCCCGACAAGGCGCGGATGTCCGGTCGCCAGGCCGGCCAGGCAGGGAACGCTCCGCTGGCAAAGCGAGAATGGGGGCCGCATCACCCGCCATTGCTTCTGACGATAAGCCGGAAAGTTGGGGTTCTGAGCCGGAGTTCATAGTGGTGGTGGCGGACTGAATGGTGGGCCCGGAGGGACTCGAACCCCCAACCAAGCGGTTATGAGCCGCCGGCTCTAACCATTGAGCTACAGGCCCCACGCCGGCTGGATTAATGTTTTTCCTGTCGCCGCACAAGGCTTTCCCGACGGGCTTCCGCAGATCGCCCAAATCAACCCATAATCGCGCTCTACGCAACCTTTGCGAGCAGATCGCAGACCAAGGAGATTTTCATGACCAGACACCTTTTGCCTCTCGCGCTCACCGCTGCAATCGCTTTTCCGGCGATGGCTGGAGCCACCGATTTGCCGACGCCGCCCCGCATCATCGTGTCAGGCGAAGGCGAGGCAACCGTAGCCCCCGATCTGGCGGTCCTGACGCTGAGTGTCATGCGAGAGGCCAAGACCGCGCGCGCCGCGCTCGACGCCAACAATGACGCCATGGCCGCCGTGATCGCGGCGATGAAGTCGGCCGGCATCAACGACCGCGACCTGCAGACCGCAGGCATCCAGATCAATCCGCGTTACAATTACACCAACAAGCCGGACGGCAGCCAAGAGGCCGAACTGGTCGCCTATCAGGTGACCAACACGCTTTCGGTGCGGGTGCGCGATGTCGACAAGACCGGCGAGATCCTCGACAAGGCGGTGTCGCTTGGCGTCAACCAGGGCGGCGGCATCGCCTTCACCAATGACAACCCGGCGGCAACAGTCACCGAAGCGCGCAAGAAGGCGGTCGCCAATGCGATGGCCAAGGCCAAGACGCTGGCCGGGGCCGCCGGCGTCAGCCTCGGCAAGGTACTCGAGATCACCGACCAGAACATCGCGCCGACGCCGATGCCGATCAACGCCAAGGCCTTCGACGCCGCGGGTGCCGCGGCTCCGGTGCAGGCCGGCGAGAATTCCTACAATGTGCAGGTCACCGTCACCTTCGAACTGAAGTAAGCGGGCTCTGACGATCCATGGCTGAGGCTTGTCCAGCCACGGATCCGACCACCAGCCACCAACGCGCATGAAAAACCCCGCGGGATCGCCCCCGCGGGGTTTTTCGAGCCACACCCTTCCGGCGGAAAGGGGGCCCGTTAGTCCAGACCGACCTTCGCAGAAGGTCGTATCCCGGCTGATCCTCGCAGAGGATCATGCCGCCTGATCTTCGCAGAAGATCATGTTCTCAGGTTGATAGTCGCAGCAGGCTCATCCACGCAGAAGATCATGCTTCTATGAGTACGGACGAGTCCGGCCTCAGCCTTAGCGGTAGATAACCGGGCAACCGCGCTCGTTGGCGAACACGACCACGACGCGGTCGCCGTCCTGGCGGCCCATCACCTTCACCGTACGACGGCTGACGTCGACGATGCGGGCACGGTAGAGGCCCATGCGTTCGGCCTTGTCGAGGGCGCGGTCCGGCGAACAGCCACGATGCCAGCCGCCGCGGCGTTCATCACGCCAGTCGCCGCGGCGTTCATCATGGCGATAGCGATAGCCGTCGTCGCCGGTATAGACGCCGAAACGCGGGTCGTTGTTGTTGCCGAAGCCAAGATAGAGGCTGTCGGCATGAGCGGGAATAGCCGTCAGCGTGCCGAGACCGACCAGAGCCGAAAGGGCTGCCGTCTTGATGGTGGTGAACATTGTCTTCTCTCCTTTATTGCGGGCTTTCGCCCGTCCTCGTGAACCGATGGAGGGAGAATGCACTGGCCTGTCTGAACTCTTTGCGAACCTGACGTTCATCTCTGGTTCATGTGGCGGGAAAAAGGAAATTGCCGACCATTCGTCCCCATCCCGGTGAACGATAGGAACGCCGCCTGTTTCCGATCCAACCGATTGGCTGAGGGTCAGGCGTCCCCGGCGCGAACCCTGTGGTTCGTCGTCCCAGCGCGAGCCTCTGGCTCGTCGTCCCAGCGCGAGCCTTACGGCTCCTCGTCGAGCATGTAATCAAAATAGTCTTCCGGCTCGGCGAGATCGGTTTCGCTCGCCTTGACCCGGCCGCGCATCGACATGCCGGCTTCATGCACGGTCTCGGCGCTGCCCGACACCAGCCGGTGCCACCAGTAGAGATCGTGGCCCTCGGCCACCAGCCGGTATGCGCAAGTGCTGGGCAGCCAGCTGATGGTGCGGACATTCTGTGGCGTCAGCCCGACGCAGTCGGGGACGCGTGCCAGCCGGTTGGCGTAGTCCGAACAGCGACAGGTCTGGGCGTCGAACAGCCAGCAGCCGACGCTGGTCCAGTAAATCTCACCAGAATCCTCATCCTCAAGCTTCGACAGGCAGCATTTGCCGCAGCCGTCGCAGAGCGATTCCCACTCGGTCGGGCTCATCGCCTCCAGGGATTTGGTTTTCCAGAATGGCGTTTCCATCCCCGGCATGTGGCCCCAGCCGCCGGCAAGGTCAAGCATGGCAACGGGAGGAATGCGCCGGCGGCGGGTGAAAGACACGAAGTTGCCTTAAAAAGGGCGGCCAATCGCCCTGCGCGGCCTCTATTCACGCCAAACCGGAACCAATCGGCGCAAGATAGGTTTCGGCAAGGATGGGACCCCATAAGGAGAGTTTTCGATGAAACGCCAACCACGGATTCTGGCCGGTACCGCACTTGGCCTGCTGATGGCATCCACGCCTTTGGGCGCGTTCCCGCTTCAGGAAAGTGCCGCGTTCGGCCCTACCCAGCGCACGTCGGTCCCATTCAATTTGGCGCAAGCAGCCTGCGCCGAGGGCGAATCAGCAGAAGCCTGCGCAAAGAAGCAGCAGGCGGAGCCGAAACAAAAGCCCGAGCGCAAGAGGCCCGAGCCTGAACAGCAGGCAGCGCCTGCCCAGCGCGAGCAGCCCGCCGAGGAGCAGCAGCCACGCAGGAAGAAGCGCGATCAGCAGCAGCAGATCCAGCAGGCGCCGACCGAACAGGCCGCTCCAGCCGAGGAACAGCAGCCGCGCAGAAAGAGGCGCGATCAGCAGCAGCAGATCCAGCAGGCGCCGGCCGAACAGGCCGTTCCGGCCGAAGAACAGCAGCCGCGTAGGAAGAAGCGCGATCAGCAGCAGCAGACCCAGCAGGCGCCTGCCGAACAGGCCGCTCCGGCCGAGCAACCACAGCCGCGCAGGAAGAAGCGCGACCAGCAGCAGCAGACGGAGCAGGCGCCGGCTGAACAGCCTGCACAGCAGGCCGCCCCGGCAAACGACAACAATCCACAGCCCCTGCGCAAGAAGCACAAGCAGGACCAGCAGATCGAAGCCGCACCCGCCGAACAGGCGCCAGCCAGGAAGCAAGCGCCCGCCGGCGAGCCGGTTCCGCAGGCCGAGCCGCTTCAGCCCGAGCAACAGGCGGCGCCGGCCGAGGGCAAACAGCCTCAGGAAAAGAAGAAGCGCGGCAAGAAGCCTGTCGGCGAACAGCCGGCAACGGCAGAGCAGCCGGCCACCGGAGAACAACCGTCGACGGCCGAACAACCCGCCAATGGCCGGCAGCCGGTGACTGGCAAACAGCCGGCCCCAGGTGAACAGCCGGCCCAAGGTGAAAATGCGACCCAGACTGAGGCCCCGGCCGACAAGAATGCAGCCCCCATCCTAGACAGCCAGAAGGATGTCCTGCGCAAGCGCAAGGGCAAGAATGGCCGGCAGGGAGGCGAGAATGCGAGTGAGCAGGCCAACCAGCCCACCCAGCAGAATGGTCAGCAGGCGCAGGCTCCAAAGCCTGCTCCGGTCGACCAGGGACCACCACCCACCGACGACAGGGCGGCCCAGCAGGCAATCCAGCCTGAAAAGATCGCTCCCGTGACGGAGGAAAAGGGCAAACGCGTCGAGCGCGCACCCGATGAGAACGTCCGCGACCGCCGGCGTCCGCAAGGCGTCGACGTCGTCAGGGAACTCGGCGACCGCGTCATCCTCCAGTTCAACAACCAGACGATCGTGGAAAGCAGTGACGCTCCACGTATGCATCGCGGCGCCAGGAACGTGTATTATGAGGACCTGTCGGGCGATCGCACCCGGGAAATTGTCGAGCGTGACAACGGTGTCCGGATCATCACCATCCGCAACCGCTACGGCGACATCATCCAGCGTTCGCGAATCGCTCCGGATGGGCACGAGTATGTGCTGAGCTATGTCGACGAGAGCCAGTATGAGGATGAGGGCGACTGGCGCGATCCGGGCGACGACCTGCCGCCGATGCGGCTCACCATTCCGCGCGAGGAGTACATACTGGACTCCGAGAATGTAGAGGATCCGGACGACTACTACACCTTCCTCGAACAGCCGCCGGTGGAACGGGTGCAACGCCTCTACTCAATCGACGAGGTCAAGCGCTCGGCCCGTGTGCGCGACATCGCACGGCGCGTCGATCTCGATACGCTCAACTTCGATTTCGGTTCGGCCTCGATCTCCGACACCGAGGTGCAGAAGCTCGAGGGCGTCGCCACCGCCATGGAGAAACTGTTGAAGAAGAACCCGGCCGAGACCTTCCTGATCGAAGGCCACACCGACGCGGTGGGCACGCCGGAGGCAAACCTGGCTCTGTCCGATCGCCGCGCGGAAGCGGTGGCGCAGGCGCTGACCAACGCGTTCGGCATTCCGCCGGAAAACCTGACGACACAGGGCTATGGCGAGGAGTATCTGAAGGTCAACACGGCGGGACCCAACCGCGAGAACCGACGCGTTGCGATCCGCCGTATCACCCCGCTGGTGGCGCCTGTCGCCAGCAACAATTAAGCCATGATTTCAATGCCATGACCTGGTTTGTGGAATCGGCACGAGAAGCATCCATCCCCGGCTTCACCGGGGATGGATCGACGTCCCAAGTTCAAGAAATGTTCCGGTATGCAACCGGGCTCATTGAATAGAAGGCGCACCTACCCCAGATTCAGGATTGGGCGTTCCCTGCCCCGTCCCGACTCCAGCGGGACGTATTGAGCCCCGCCGGACCCTCTCCGGCGGGGTTTTGTCATGCAAATTGCAAACCGGAGCGACCTGACCTAAATACGGCTCCGCAGCCCGCAGCGCCGACCGGAACCAGGCGGCGCTCGCTCAGCCCATGGACACGCCATCACGGATCAGCTGACAGCTCGTCAATCGACGCGCTTGTGGCTCCACGCTTCTGAGTTCTCCGGAAAACTGCTCTAATTCTTGTTTTGACGCAATTCCCAAGGGAAAGCGCTATGCGCTTCTCCCGGGAAAACCGTTTTCACACTTTTCCTGGAATTACTCTAATAGATCCCTCTTATCTCCGTGCTCGAATTAGCAAACACCTCGTCCGGCACAAAAAAGTCGCCGGCCAGAGGCCCGTTCGCGTCAGGTGAATAGACCGAGAAATCGCTGACGCCCTCGGCGCGCAGCACCTCTTCATCGATGTAGAAATTGCCCGTGGTCTCGCGCGCCGGCCGCATGAAGATGGCATGCGCGGCATCGGCAATGATGTCGGGCAAACGGCTCATCGCCGCCACTGTCGCGCCGCCGAGCAGATTGCGCACCGCCGCCGTGTCGATGGTCGAGATCGGCCACAGCGAATTGACCGCAATGCCGTCCCTGGCGAATTCGGCGCTCATCCCCAGCGTGCACATCGACATGCCGAACTTGGCCATCGTGTAGGCGACGTGGTTCTTGAACCATTTGGCCTTCATGTCGAGCGGCGGCGCCAGATTCAGGATATGAGGATTGCTGGCTAACCTCAGGTGTGGAATGCACATTTTGGACACGAGGAAGGTACCGCGCGTGTTGATCTGATGCATCAGGTCATAGCGTTTCATGTCGGTTTCCAACGTGCCGGTGAGCTGGATGGCGCTGGCATTGTTGACGCAGATGTCGATGCCGCCGAACTTTTCGACGGTTCTGGCGACCGCGTCGGCAACCTGCGCCTCTTCACGGATATCGCACAGCACAGGCAGCGCCTTGCCTCCGGCCCGCTCGATCTCTTCAGCCGCCGTGTAGATCGTGCCCGGCAGCTTGGGATGCGGCTCGGCGGTCTTGGCGGCGATCGTCACATTGGCGCCGTCACGCGCGGCACGCAGCGCGATCGCCAGCCCGATGCCACGCGACCCGCCGGAGATGAACAGCGTCCTTCCCTTGAGCGACATTTTTCCTCCGCCTGCGTATTTTTCCTTGCGCAATCCTTGCCTGTGGCGGTCACGGATACAAGAGCTTGCGGCGGGATGCCATGGTGACGCTGCGGCCTACGGTCCAAACCTATTGGAATTGCTGAGCGTTCGATGTATATATTCTATACAGAAAGGTAGAATATAGCATGGCACTGTCGATTAAGAACATGGAAGTCGAGCAAATGGCGCGCGAACTCGCTCGCCGCCGCCGCGTGTCGGTGACCGAGGCCATCCGCCAGAGTCTCGAGCGCGAAGTTGCGCGCGAGCGATTGGTGCCGCGCGATGAAACCAGCGACCTGTTTCAGCGGTTGATGGCTATCTCCGACAGTGCCGGAAAAATCCCCAAACGCGAAAATGCGATGACCGACGACGAAATCCTCGGTTACGACGAGTTCGGGATCCCGACGAAATGATCATCGATTCCTCGGCCCTGGTTGCTATCCTGCGCGCCGAGCCTGGTTACGAGCGTTTCGTGTTGGCGATCGCACAGGCCAAAAGGCGGCTGTTGGCGGCGCCAACGTTTCTTGAAACGACGATGGTGCTCGCTGGCGGCAGGCAGGATGAAATCCTTGATCGCCTAGACGACTTCCTGCGCACCGCCTCGATCGAGACCGTTGCCTTTACCGCCGACCATGCCGCGGTCGCACGCCAGGCCTTCCTGCGCTACGGCAAGGGCCGGCATCCGGCCGCGCTGAATTTTGGCGACTGCATCGCCTACGCCACGGCGCGTCTCGAAGCCATGCCGCTGCTGTTCAAGGGTGATGATTTCCGGCTAACCGACATCGAAGCGGTGTGATGTACAATTAAACCAGCACCAGCCCCTGCCGCATCGCGATGGCGATGGCATCTGTGCGGTTGACGGCGCCAAGCTTGATCAGGATCGCGGCGACATGAAACTTCGCCGTGTGCACGGAAATGTTCAGCCGTCGTGCGATAACTTTGTTGGGCGCTCCCTCGGCCAGCAGCGCCAATACTTCCGCCTCGCGCGGCGACAGTGTTGGGCGGATCGCATGCTCGTCGGAGGCTTCATCCTCGAACGGCTCGCCGTCGCCCGGATGGAAGTCCTCAAGGCGCCCGCTTCTGCCGTCGCCCGATACGCGATAGCCGGCCGCTGCCAGTCGCGCCGCGGCAGCGATCAACAAATCGTCCGCGTCCGCAGGCATGACGGCCAATATTTCGCCAGCGGGTCGCCCGCCATTGGCGCGTCCCGACAGCAGCACCCGTGGCGTGGACACCGGCACGGCGTCGCCGCTCCTGTCGTCGACTATGGCGACATCGGCTTTGCCATCACCGGCCACGACCGGCAGCAGGTCTTCGCTCGCGGCAAGCGAGGCAGCCAGGCGCTCGGCGCGCGACGCGTCACCAAGCGCAATCAGCACCACCAGCCGCCGCGAGACGGCACCGTCAGTCATGATCCGGTCGCTGGTGAGCGTGTCCATCACTCCTCTCAGGAAAGCGGCTTTTCGCCGACGGTCAGCGCGACATCGCGCTGTTCGCCGCCGCGTACGACGCCGAGCGTCACCGAAGCGCCGGCGCTGTCGGGCCCGAGCCTGCGGATCAGGTCGCGCGGACCATGCACGGCCTCGCCGTTCCACGCTACGATGATATCGCCAAGAGAGAGGCCGGCAGCCTTGGCCGGGCCATCCTCGTCGAGGCTCATCACCATCGCGCCATGCGCGTCGCGGTCGCGCACCGGATGCAGACCGGCGCCGAGATAGCCGCGCGCGACATGACCCTTTTCGCGCAGCGTCGCGACCGCTCGCTCGATCGTCTCGTAAGGCATCACCAGCGCCCGGTGACGCGGTCCGAACAAGAGCATGCCGATCAGTGCGCCCTTGGCGTCGAGCACCGGGCCACCCTCGAAGCGGCCGCCGACACCGACCGCAAGATTGATGCGCCGGTCGATGCTGCCGCCGCGCATCGAGCGCCAGGCCGGACCGACCTCGCCGACCGAGCCCGACACGGCCAGAGCGGAACCGTCACTGTTGCCGATGGCGATGGCGACATTGCCGGGCCGAACCGCACCGGCCTTGGCCAAGGGCGCTGCGTTGACGGCAGCAGCCGGCTTCAACAGGGCAACGCCGGTCGAAGGATCGCGGCCGACGAGCTCGGCCTTAACCGTCTCACCCGAGGCCAACACCAGCTCGATCTCCTCGCCTGCCTCGACAGCCTCTTCGGCGGTGACGAAGTAGCCGTCACGCCAGTGGAAGGCGCTTGCCGTCCGATGCTGATGCGTGGCGAAACTTGCCGTTGCCGGTGCCGCCTTGGCGGCGAGATCGGCGATGGCTTCCGAAAACGCACTCATATTGAAATCGCTCATATTGGTCTCCTGGGTTTTCTCATGCCCCAGATATCGCTCGACAGCGCGCCCGAAGGTACTCGCCTGACGGCTAGTTGGCGGTTTGACTGGCCATCTGGTCAGGTCGCGGCCGGTCCAGCCGCTCCGCACATATAGTGCGTGTCGCTCAAAAGTGCTCAGCGGTTTTGGGACAACGGCACGCGCAGGAAAAAATCGCCCTTGCGCCCGACAACATGGAACCCCGCCGATGGCCCTCCTCGCCCCGAAATTCGAAACTGACGACAGATTAGCCGACGGCACGCTGCTCGACGCCTATTCGACGACGGTTGCCGACGCGGTCGACCGCATCGGCCCTGCCGTCTGCCGCATCGAGCGCATCAGCGGTCAGGGCGGCCATGGCTCGGGCTTCGTCATCGCGCAGGACGGGCTGGTCGTCACCAATTTTCACGTCGTGGGCGACGCAAGAACGGTGCGCGTCTCGATGCCGGACGGCGCCTCGCGAGAAGGCCACGTGCTCGGCCGCGACCCGGACACCGACATCGCGCTGGTGCGCGCCGACGGCAGCTTTGCCGATATCGCGCCGCTGGGTGATTCCAAACGGCTGCGGCGCGGCCAGATCGCCATTGCCATCGGCAACCCCCTGGGCTTCGAGTGGACCGTCACCTCCGGCGTTGTCTCGGCGCTGGGGCGCTCGATGCGCGCTTCCACCGGCCGGCTGATCGACGATGTCATCCAGACCGATGCGGCACTCAACCCCGGCAATTCCGGCGGACCGCTGGTTTCTTCGGCCGGCGAGGTTATCGGCGTCAACACCGCCATGATCCATGGCGCGCAAGGCATCGCCTTCGCGGTCGCTTCCAACACCGCCAACTTCGTCATTTCGGAGATCATTCGTTTCGGCCGCGTGCGCCGCGCCTTCATCGGCGTCTCGGCCGACACCACCATTCTGCCACGCCGCGCCGCGCTTCTGTCGCAAGTGTCGAGCAAGACGGCGGTCCGGCTGCGCAGCGTCGAGAAAAACGGCCCGGCGGCAAAAGCGGGCTTCAAGGAAGGCGACATCATCGCCGCCATCGATGGCCGCCCGGTCACCGGGGTCGACGATTTGGTGCGTATGCTCGACGCCGATCGCATCGGCCGCGAAACGCTGTGCACCGTCGTGCGCCGCACCGGCGTCAGCCAGTTGACGGTGACACCGGTGGCAAGGGCTGGCTAGGGCTGGCGCTCACGCTGCCGCCGCCCCTTCCGCATACTGCGCCAGAAATTCCTCACTCGGCGCAATCGGCTTGATGACGTCGATCAGTACGCCATTGGGATCCTTGGTGATGAAATGGCGCTGGCCGAAGGGTTCGTCGCGCAGAGAGCGCAGGATCGGCAGGCCGGCAGCAAGGATCCGCTCATAGACCGCGTCCGGGTCGCGGACCTCGAAATTGATCAACAGGCCCGATGTGCAGCCCCGCCCCTCCTCGGGGATCGTCTCGTGGTCGCCTTGGACAATGCCGAGATTGACACGTTTGCTCTCCACCGATTGCAGATGCACGTACCAGTCGCTTTCAAACAGCGGCTGGAAGCCGAAATGATCGACATAAAAAGCCGTTGTGCCGGCGACGTCGCCGGTCATCAGCACCGGATAATAGCTCGTGGTCTTCATCTTTCCTTCTCCCGTCTATTAACATACAGTCTGCATGTAGATTGAATTAACATACAGGCTGCATGTATGCAACAGTACTCCGCGCGCCGTTCCAACCGCGACCGCACCGAGGCGACGCGCGCCGATCTGATTGCCGCTGCGCGAAAGCTGTTCACCGAAAAGTCCTATGCCGAGACCGGCACGCCCGAGATTGTCGCCGCCGCCGGCGTCACGCGCGGCGCGCTCTATCACCATTTCACCGACAAGCAGGCGCTATTTGCCGCCGTGGTCGAGCAGGAGGCGGCAGCTGTCGCCGAGGAGATCGAGCACGCCTCGCCGCCTTCGCTCAATGCGCGCGACGCGCTGATTGCCGGTTCGGGTGCCTATCTCGCCGCCATGCGTGCGCCCGGCCGCACACGGCTGCTGTTGCTCGATGGGCCGGCCGTGCTTGGCCGCGCCGCCATGGACGAGATCGACAACCGTCACGGCAACCGCTCGCTGCGCGAAGGTCTGGTTGCGGCAATGCGGGCGCAGACAATGACGAGATTGCCGGCGGAGGCGCTGACGGCGCTCTTTGCCGCTGCCTTCGACCGCGCCGCGCTCGCCATCGAGGCCGGCGCATCAGCGCAGGATTATCACGCCGTGCTCATGGCGCTGATCGATGGGCTGTCTCCGGCCCGTCTTCAGGCACCTCGCCCGGTTCGAACTCGTTGAAGCAGCCGAGCTGGCGTTTGAATTGGTCGATCAGCCAGGCCGCTGCCGGCTTCGGGCTGCGATCGTTGCGGTGCATGGCAAACAAGGGAGAACTCACCTCCCTGAAGGACTCGAGATCGATTTCGACCAGCCGGCCGCTCGCCATATCATCGGCGATCAGCCAGCGCGGCAGCCCGCCCCAGCCCAACCCCTCGCGCATCAGCGTATGCTTGGTGCGCATGTCCGTCAGCCGCCAGGTGCGGTAGGCGTAGACGCCAAAGTCACGTCCTTTGGTGCGCTCCGACTGGTCGGTGACGACCAGCTGAGTGTGTTCGCGCGCATCCTCGATCGCCACCGGTTTTGGCAGCAAGGCCAGCGGATGAGTGGGCGCGGCTGCCAGCACGATCGACATGAAGCCGATACGCACAAGATGCACATCGACCTCGCCCAGCAGGCCACCAATGCCAAGGTCGGCCTGCCCGCTGACGACATGATCGGGGATCAAGCCAAGCGTACCGATGTGCACGCGTAACATCACCGTCGGAAACTGTGCCTCGAATGCCTTCAGCACTCGAACCAGCACCGGTGAGGGCAGCGCCGCATCGACCGACAGCGCAATTTCAGCCTCAAGTCCCTGATGATGGCTGTCGACGCGCGAGCGCATGCGCTGCAGCACGCCGATCATACGACGCGCATCTTCCAGCATCGCCCGCCCGATATCGGTCAGCTGCGGCTCGCGCGTCCCCTCGCGCTCGAACAGCTTCAGGCCGAGCTGCGCCTCAAGATTGGCAATGCCGTAGCTGATGACGGATTGCGATCGGTTGAGCTTACGGCCGGCCGCCGAGAAGCTGCCGGTTTCGGCGACCGTCACCAGTATCTGAAGTTGGTCGAGCGTCGGGTTGGGCTGCATCGCTATATCTACTTTATGGATGGATCGTATAGAAATTATACCCGTTTATCGAATGGGTTGGTAGCCCCATATGTGCCGGGACAAATCATCACAACCCGCTGGAGAGCCAACATGTCCATTCTTCTTGTCACCTCAAGCCCGCGTGGCGCTGCTTCGCACTCGACCCGCATCGCCACCGAATTCGCCGAGAAACTGCTTGCCGCCGATCCGTCCAACACGCTCGTGGTGCGTGATCTCGTCGCCAACCCGCTGCCGCACATCGATGCCGACTATGCGACCGGCATCTATACGCCGGCCGAAGCCCGCTCTGAGCGTCAAGCCGAGGTGGTCGGCGTTTCCGATGTGGTGCTGGACGAGCTGTTCGCAGCGGATACGGTGATCCTCGCCACCGGCTTCATCAATTTCAACATCTCCTCGACGCTGAAGTCCTGGGTCGATCACATCGCCCGCTCCGGCAAGAGCTTTGCTTATGGCGAGAACGGCCCCAAGGGCCTCGTCACCGGCAAGAAGGTCTATATCGTGCTGGCTTCCGGCGGCATCTATTCGGAAGGTGCTGCCGTGCAGTTCGATCACGCCATTCCCTACCTGCGCGGCGTGCTCGGCTTCCTCGGCATGACCGATGTCGACGTCATTCGCATCGAAGGCGTCAGCATGGGGCCTGACGCGGTGGCATCAGCGCTCGCCAAGGCGACCGCAAAGGTCGACGCCGTGGTGGCCGCCAGCCGCGATGTCGCCGCTGCGGCGTAAGCCACACCGATCATCTGGACTGAGAAAGGCAGGCGCGGCGCGCCTGCCTTTTTTCGTTCTAGCCAATCAGATACCGCAACAGCCCCGCCGAAGCGACCCCGATCAGAACGGTCGGCAGCATGGACAGCCGCGTCGCCGCGATCAAAGTGATCGCCAGCGCCAGAAGGTCGGCCGGATTCCGCGACACGAAGGCAGGCGCGATGACCGAGATCAGCACGCAACCGGGCGCTGCCTCCATCACCGCCGTGGCGCGGGCACTGAGCGTGCGGTTGCGCAGCAAGACATAGCCGCCGATCCGCGTCAGGTAGGTAACGCCGGCCATCAGCACGATGGTAAGCACGGTCGTTGCGTCGATCATACATCACCTGCCATCAGCCAGGCCGCGACCAGCCCCGACACCGCACCGGCGGCGACATACCAGGCGCCCGGGATGAAGAGATAGAACATCGCCGCGACGACGAGGCTGACCAGCCAGGGCCGCGCGGCCGCCACGCCCGTCCACATGCCGCGCATCAGCACCAGGAAGACGGCCGGGAACGCCATGTCGAAACCGTAGGTCCCGACGTCGCCGAGCATCGGGCCGAGCAAGGCACCCAGCGTGGTGAAGGCCACCCAGGTGAGATACATCGCCAATGCCGCGCCCATGTAGTAGCGCGGGCTGAAGGCCGGCGTGATGCCGGCAGCCCTGCGCTGCCTGGCGTCGGCGAGCCCGAGTGCCCAACTCTCGTCGCACATCAAGAACAGCGCCGGAAAGACCTTGCGCCTGGGCAGGGAGCGCAGGAACGGCGCCAGCGCCGCCCCCATCAGCAAATGACGGCTGTTGACGAGGAAGGTGATGGCGACGATGAGCACGATGTGCGGCGGCGACGTCCACAACTGGATCGCCGCGAATTCCGAACCGCCGGCAAAATTCAGTCCCGTCATTGCCGACAGTTCGACAACGCTCAAGCCTCTCTGCGTGGCCTGTGCGCCAAGCACCAGCGCGTAGGGGATGGTGCCGAACAGGACAGGCGCGCATGACGCCACGCCACGCCGGAATTCGGATCCGGAGCCATCGCCCGCCGTCTCGACTGCCTGTGTAAAACTCATGGTTATCCATCGACTGGCCTCGCGGCCGCCGCTTCCCTGCGTTTGAAATCAACTGATGTCGCGGCAAACATACCGATATCGGCCCGCAATTTGGTTGCAAAGATTGTTGTGTTTCATGGAATTTTGGCATTTGGTGTCACCAATCACCGTATAAATGGAATCGAACGCCATGAAACTTGACGAGATCGACAGACGGATCCTGCGGGCGCTGCAACGCGACGGCCGCATGGCCAACAACGATCTGGCCAATGAGGTCGGGCTTTCGCCTTCACCTTGCCTACGGCGCGTGAAGCTGCTGGAGGAAGCCGGCATCATCGACCGCTATGTGGCAGTGCTCAACCCGGCCAGCATCGGCAAGGGCCTGACCTTCTTCACCCGGATCTGGCTGAAGGCACAGGACGAGGACACGATCGAGCATTTCGCCACCGAAGTCGCCAAGCTGCCGCAGGTGATGGAGTGCTATCTGATGCTCGGCGACTGCGATGCCATGGTGCGCGTGGTGGCGGCCGGCATCGATGACTACCGCCGCTTCCAGTCGGAGCATCTGAGCCGCATCAAGGGCGTGCAGAACGTCAAGACGGACGTTCCCAGCCAGACGATCAAATACACGTCGGAACTGCCGATCTGACGCATGTCGCCCAAAAGTGCGAAACGGTTTCAGGATAATGACGTGCGTCCAAAAAAGGACCACCGAAAAACAGCGCCGTTCAGACTGGATAAAAAATGCAACCGGATTGTAGGATCGGCCTCGATGCCAGCGTCCTTCGGATGCAAGCAGCGTGCAGCGCTGCCCTCTGGCATGGGAGATTTGAATGAGCCTTTCCTATCGTTGGGTCATCGTCGCCGCTGGCGCGCTGATGTCCTGTGTCGCCATCGGAACGATGTTTTCGCTGGCGATCTTCCTTGAGCCGATGGCGATCGACACCAACTGGTCGCGCGCCGGCATTTCGAGCGCCATGACGCTCAACTTCCTGGTGATGGGCCTTGGCGGCTTCGCCTGGGGCGCCCTGTCGGACCGTTTTGGGGCCCGCATCGTCGTGACGATCGGGGCGGTACTGCTCGGGCTAGCGCTGGTGCTGGCCAGCCGCGCCGACTCGCTCCTCACCTTCCAGATCACCTATGGCGTGCTGGTCGGCCTCGCCGCCAGCGCCTTCTTTGCGCCGATGATCGCATTGACCACCGGCTGGTTCGACACCAACCGCAGCCTTGCGGTCTCGCTGGTCTCGGCCGGCATGGGCGTGGCGCCGATGACGATCTCGCCCTTCGCCCGCTGGCTGATCTCGGCCTATGACTGGCGCACTGCCATGTTCGACATCGGCATCACAGCTTGGGTGCTGCTGTTGCCGGCCGTGCTGCTGGTCCGCCAGCCACCGAAGCCAGCCGTCGCTGACACTGGTTCCGCGCCGGCTGCCGATGGTGCCGGCCTGACGGTCGGCCAGGCGCTGCGTTCGCCGCAATTCATCGTGCTGGGGCTGACCTTCTTCGCCTGCTGCGCCGCGCATTCCGGGCCAATCTTCCACATGGTCAGCTATGCCATGCTATGCGGCGTCGCCCCAATGGCGGCCGTTTCGATCTACAGTGTCGAGGGCCTTGCCGGCCTCGGCGGGCGGCTTTTCTACGGCGTGCTTGCCGATCGCCTGGGCGTCAAGCCGGTACTGATCGCTGGCCTGGCGATCCAGGCGATCGTCATCGCCGCCTATCTTTCGATCAGCCGGCTCGAGCAGTTCTATATGCTGGCAGTCATCTTCGGCGCCACCTATGGCGGCGTCATGCCGCTCTACGCGGTGCTGGCGCGCGAATACTTTGGCCAACACATCCTCGGCACCGTGTTCGGCGCCGCCACCATGCTGTCCAGCCTCGGCATGGCGCTCGGACCTCTGGCCGGCGGCATGGTGTTCGATGCCTACGCCAACTATTCCTGGCTGTTCATCGGCTCGGCCCTCGTCGGGCTTGGTGCGGTCGGCATCGCCATCGCCTTCCCGCCGCTGCCGCGCAGAGAGTTGCAGCCGGCTTAGTCTTCGGCCGGATCGAGTTCCGACCGGACAGGCCAGGCGCGCCATGAGCCTGGCCTGTCCGGTGCGATTGCAGGCGTTTGAGCCGGAGGGCACGCGGCGCCGCCGCAGCAAGGTCCATTTTAAGGACTGACGAACCTCTTACTTCACCGTGATGGACATACCGCTGAGATCGGCGTTGACCTGCAGGCCTACCTGCTTGCCTGACAGTTCGAGCTGGGCGCCCTTGTCATTGGTCATGACGATCACCTGAG
This sequence comes from Mesorhizobium sp. M1050, assembly GCF_040318715.1. Lineage (NCBI taxonomy): Bacteria > Pseudomonadati > Pseudomonadota > Alphaproteobacteria > Hyphomicrobiales > Phyllobacteriaceae > Mesorhizobium > Mesorhizobium sp. M1050. Next base: position 32,302 of record NZ_JAMYMV010000001.1, read on the forward strand.
CCCCTTTGCCGAGCGTGCCGCCACCGCCCGCCGCCCCGTATACGCCTGTCACATCCCGGGCGCGCCTGATATGGCGCACGGTGCCTTGGAAATACGTCTTGGAGACCCCGAAGGCGAGGCCGCCCGAGACGCCGGCGACCGAGATGGGGTAGCGACGACCATGGAAGGTCAGCGTGCCCTCGCCTCCGGATCCACCCACGAAGAAGGCCGCCTTGTAGACGGCAAAGCGGATCGTGCCGCTGTCGGCATGCGCGGCGCCGGAAACGCTGACTGCCCCTGCCGCGATGACGGCAACCGCGAGTGAACGAATTCTGGACGAAATCATGATAGGAACTCCTCAAGGTGGCCGCTTGCCCAACGGCTGGGCTCGTCAGCGTTTTGTCGAAGTTACAATTGAACAGTCTCACCCGTCATTGGTTCCAGGCACTCGCACTGGTCGTGCGCCATACCCGATGCCCAACTAGGAAATGGACAGGATCTCAAGTTCGCGCGGCCCCAGTTGGACAAAGTCGCCAACGGTTTTGCCGGTCAGCGCGATGCCAACCGGAGAACCATGCGAAATCGAAGCTTGAGACGGGTTTGCCTCATCCTCGCCGACGATGCGGAAGGTCTGGATGCGGCCATCATCACGCTTGAAAGTGACCGTGTGCCCGAAGGCGATCACTTCATTGGACGTGGGCACCGACATAAGTTGAGCTGTACGGACGCGCTCGGCATAATAGCGCATATCTCGAACCGGAACCGCCGACTGCCGTCGCCTCTCATTGACATCCTCCAGCATGCTGGCGGCCTCGAGAGCCTGCTGAGCGCCAGCCAATTCATCCTGCAGCATCTTGAGGCCCGCCTCCGTGACGAGGTTGATCCGATCGGAGACAGGGCGAGCCGGCAGGATCGTTTCCGATGCTGCCTCAGCACTTTCCTCCTTGGCGAATGCTACGCTCAATTGTCGAGACTCTCTGCTTGCCGCCTACTGCCGTCATTCGAGAAACTGGTGGCGGATTTCCGCCTCCTGCGGGGGCTGACGTTTGTCGCCACGACCAATCCCGTCCCTATCCGAAAATCCGCTCGCCCTGCTCGTCGACCAATTGAATGCCCTTCTTGATCGAGATGTCGACGGCATCGTCGAGCCCGGCGAAGCGGTCGGCGCGGATGAATTTGTGTTCCTTCAGCACACCGTCGACCTCCTTGGAGACGACGCCGCAGGTCTGGTACTGGCCGTCCGCCTTGTAGGGCGTGGCGCTGATCAGAAAACCCTTGTGCTCGACCTGCTTGGCTGGTGCCGCGTTTTTTGGTTCGGCCGCTTCATTGCCGCCACCACCGCCGAAAAGACGCTTCAGAAAAGACATCGGGCTTCCTCCAACAGCATTCATCCCACACCATGTAGCGTGGCGCGGGATGAATTTCACTATCGGTCCTTGCCCCAGCGGGCAAGGGCTGCGTCCGGCCGTGCCGGCAGACCTTACTTGTGCGACAGCGCTTCCAGCGCCTCGGCTGTAGCTTCGAGGATGGCGATCGCCTCGGCCTGCTTGTCGGCCGGGGCATCGACGAAGTCGCCGAGAGCCGCGCGCAGCCGGTGGCGCACGGCACGGAACTCGTCGCGTGCTTCCGAACGGCCACCACGACCGCCACGACGGCCGCGCTCGTCGCTCTCGTCGTTCCAGCCGAACCAGTCGCGCGCCTTGGCCATCTTGCGGCCGAAACGCTCGAGATGGTCGAGCACGCTGTCGATCATCTCGCGGTTGTCGGCAAGATGCGCCTGGCCCGCCTCGGTGATCGAGAACACCTTCTTGTTGCCGTCGGCGGCGGAGACGACGTAGCCGGCCTCTTCCAGGAAGGTCAGGGTCGGGTAGACCACACCCGGGCTCGGGCTGTAGATGCCGCTGGTGCGTTCCTCCAGCGCCTTGATGATGTCGTAGCCGTGGCGCGGTGCCTCGGCCAGCAGCGACAGCGTGATCAGCTTGAGGTCGCCGTCGGCCAGCATGCGGCCGGCGCGGAACATGTCGCCGGGGCCGCCGCGTCCACCGCCACGACCACCGTACCCGAACGGGCCGAACCCTCCGCCACGTCCGCCGAATTTGCCGGCCATGTGCATGAACATGCGCTCGCCGAAATGATTGTGCTTGTGCATTGATTGCTCCATGAGTTGTATCTTACGATATATCTTAAGTAGGCAAGCCAATCGATAGAGTCAAGATATATCTTACGATGTATCTGAATGCGACGCCAGAGGCTTGCTTTCGCTCTGCGAGCCGGCCAGCCGATAGCTCGCACGAAAAAGATCCGGAGATGTCCTCCGGACTTTGCACTTCTGGTCATTAATGACGAACCGCTACCAGCGCCCCTTGCGCCGGTTCCAGGCATAGAGCAGATCGGCGAAACGATCATAGGCAAAGCGTGTCAGCGGCAAGACGAGGGGATTGCCGAACAAAGTCGCCAGCCAGCCCTCGCTCGGCGTGACCTTCCACACGGCGATCGCCACATCGGCGCCGACCAGCAGTTGGCCACCAGCGTCGGTGGCGTGCAGCCGGCGGCGGATATCCTCGAGGGACGCGCCGTATGCGGCAAGCGCTGCCGGTTCGAAATTGATGTCGCGGAATTCGATCCGTCCGGCCTTGACCGCTTCGATCAGCCGCCGCTTCTGCCTGCTGATGCCTGCATCGCAAACCGGACAGCGCGTGTTGTACCAGACGGTCAGCATAGTCTCGGCATTTGTTTGGTAACGCAACCTGAAGGACCACAAACGATCGGGCGCCGTCAAGACGTCGCTCGATCGGTTGCGTGCGAACGAGACTACCCTCGGACCAGCCGGTTCCGGCCCTTTCACCACAGAGCCTATCCGAGCGAGGTGATGATCTCGCGGTAGGCTAATTCGGGAAAGGCCTTCAGTGTCCGCGTCCTGACATTGCCGGCCGCCGCCAGCATCAACGAGAAACGCGCCAGGACAGCGTCGTCGGGGGCTTCGACCACCGCCACCATGTCGTATTCGCCCATGGTCAGGTAGAACGCCTTGAACGATCCGCCCATGTCTCCCAGCTGCTTCCTGGCGGCGTCGAGCCGCTTCGGCGAATCGCGAACGTTTCTGGCGCCCTGCTCGGTCCAGTTCATCAGCACGATGTAACTTGTCATGGCACACCTCCCTCCGGGGCCACGGAGCACGGCGGCTTCGCCGGGGCGGGCATCCGGGTTGTCGCCCAAAAAATGCATCCGACGCCGAATTATCCTCCCGAAGGGTGCGAGCCGCAAGAGCACGCCCCGGAACGAAAAAGGGCGCCAGTGGCGCCCTTGAACTCTTTGATCTCGGCAGGTCTTAGCTGTCCAGGAAGCTGCGCAGCTTGCGGCTGCGGCTCGGGTGCTTGAGCTTGCGCAGTGCCTTGGCCTCGATCTGGCGGATGCGCTCGCGCGTGACCGAGAACTGCTGGCCGACTTCTTCCAGCGTATGGTCGGTGTTCATGCCGATGCCGAAGCGCATGCGGAGCACACGTTCCTCGCGCGGCGTCAGCGAGGCCAGCACGCGCGTGGTGGTTTCGCGCAGATTGGCCTGGATCGCCGCGTCGATCGGCAGGATCGCCATCTTGTCCTCGATGAAATCGCCCAGATGCGAATCCTCCTCGTCGCCGACCGGCGTTTCGAGCGAGATCGGCTCCTTGGCGATCTTCAGCACCTTGCGCACTTTTTCGAGCGGCATGGCGAGCTTTTCGGCCAGTTCTTCCGGCGTCGGCTCGCGGCCGATCTCGTGCAGCATCTGGCGCGAGGTGCGCACGATCTTGTTGATCGTCTCGATCATGTGCACCGGGATGCGGATGGTGCGTGCCTGATCGGCGATCGAACGGGTGATCGCCTGCCTGATCCACCATGTCGCGTAGGTCGAGAACTTGTAGCCGCGGCGGTATTCGAATTTGTCGACCGCCTTCATCAGGCCGATATTGCCTTCCTGGATCAGGTCGAGGAACTGCAGGCCGCGATTGGTGTATTTCTTGGCGATGGAGATGACGAGGCGCAGATTGGCCTCGACCATTTCCTTCTTGGCGATCGCGGCTTCGCGCTCGCCCTTCTGCACCTGGTTGACGATCTTGCGGAATTCCAGGATCGAGATCGCCGTTTCGGTGGCGAGGTTCTGGATCTCGGCGCGCAGGTCCCTGATCGCGTCCTTCTCGTTCTTGGTGAATTCCTTCCAGCCGCGCGAGGTCAGGTTGCCGATCGCGCGCGTCCAGTTCGGGTCGAGCTCGGAACCCTGATATTCCTTCAGGAACTCCTCGCGGCGCACGCCGTAGCTTTCGGCGAGCCTGAGCAGCTTGCCTTCGTTCTGCACCAGGCGCTTGTTGATATCGTAGAGCTGCTCGACCAGCGCCTCGATGCGCGCCGTGTTGAGCGACAGCGACTTCACCGCCTTGATCAGCTGGTCCTTGAGCTCCTTCAGCCTGCGGTCCTGGCTGGGCGACAGCGTGCCGGCGGCGGCCAGACGGTTCTCGACCTGCTGGTCCTGCAGCTTGCGCAGCTTCTTGTAGGTGTCGGCGATGACGTCGAGCGTCTCCATGACCTGCGGGCGCAGTTCGGCTTCCATGGCCGCCAGCGAAAGGCTCGCTTCGTCCTCGTCTTCTTCGTCGTCATCGACCAGCCCGCGCGTATCGGCGGCGACATTGGTGACGTCGTCTTCCTCGTCGCGCGAACGGCGCGGCTTGTCCTCGACCTTGGCTTCCTCGATGCGCTCGACCACCGGCGCCTGCTTGGCTTCGGGTCCGGCATAGGTGGCTTCGAGATCGATGATCTCGCGCAGCAGGATCTTCGATTCGTTGAGCTCGTCACGCCAGATGATGATAGCCTGGAAGGTCAGCGGGCTTTCGCACAGGCCCGCGATCATCGTCTCGCGGCCGGCCTCGATGCGCTTGGCGATGGCGATTTCGCCCTCGCGCGACAGCAACTCGACCGAGCCCATCTCGCGCAGATACATGCGCACCGGATCGTCGGTGCGGTCGGTCGGTTCTTTCTTCGTCGTGGTGGCGGCAACGGCCGTGCCGGTCTGCTCGGCCAGCTCGTTGGCGTCTTCCTCGGCATCGGCCGCGGTGTCGGCGGCCTCGGGCTCCTCACCCTGCTCGTCGTCCTCGACCACGTTGATGCCCATGTCGGACAGCATCGCCATCGTGTCCTCGATCTGCTCGGAGGTTACTTCCTCGGAGGGCAGCACCGAATTCAGCTCGTCCATCGTGACATAGCCGCGCTTCTTGGCGGCCTTGATCATCTTCTTGACAGCATCATCGGAAAGGTCGAGCAGAGGGCCATCGGTGGCGCCTTCGCGTTCGGTTTCGACCTCTTCCTTTTCCTTTGTCGCCATAGTCTTTTTCTTCTCCTAGCGGCCGAACATCAAAGCCGCGTAAGCTGTCGGACCAGTCAAATCGGATGCGCTCGCTTATGAACGCGGTTCACCGGGCCAGTAACTGCATCAACTCGTCGTTTGGTGCATGTCGTTGTCCCCAAAACCGGTTTCCTTTTGGGCGACACGCATTAAGTCCAGATTAACCCTGGTATCTGTGGCAGGCAGGCTGCCTGTCCAGTGACCAGTACCCCCACATCGCTTATTTCCCGTCGACGCGGGTTCGGGTTAACGTTTCGAATCGTCCTGATTCCGTCATTCTGCCAGAAGGTCAAGCGCCTCTCGCATGATTCGCCTTAAAAAAGCGAATCAATTACCCGACTTAGCCCGCCGCGCACCATTTGGACGCGCAACGCCTCACTGTCATTCTCTTGCGAGGCCCGTTCCGCTCCTTGGATCGGAAAGGCCTTGTCATTCTTGGTGGAAGCATGATCTTCTCCGAAAACCGGTTCCCGCTTTTCGGGATCATGCCTTAAGCCCGCCCGGCCCTGCCCGAGGACACACCGAATCCTTCGATCAGCGCTTCCGTTGCCTGTACATCCTGAAATTGCGCCTGAATTTCGATCAGGTGCCGGTAATTTTCGTCTGTGGGATCAGTAGCGAGCGCCGCTTCCGCCTGTTTCAGCTCCTTATGTAAGGTGCGCGCGCTACGCTGCAAGTGCAGTGCCTGGCTGAAAGCGTCGCGGGCATCGTCAAGGGCGGCGGTCTCCAATGCCGGCCATTGCCGCATTCGCCGGATCAGGCCGACGGCACGCTCCCAGATCTCGGCGCAGCCGGCGCGTTCGATCGTCGCTATAACGGCCTGACGGTCATTCGCCATGTCATGCGCCATTGCATCGAGGATCGCGCCATGCAGCCGCCTCAGGTCCGAGTTGCCAAGATCGAGAAACTCGATATGGGCGAAATTCTCGTCGATCAGCGCCGGATGGTTGACCAATGCGACGATGATCGTCGCCTCGCGCACCGACATCCCCTCGCTGCCGCGCTTGACCAGTGCCGACTGGCCAAGGCTTTCGGTGATGGCGATGCGGCCGCCACCGCTCTTGGCGAACTGACCGCCGGGCGCGGCGGCCTTGCCCTGGCCCGGTCGTCCATCCTGGCGCCCTTGCCTAGTGCTGCGCTGGGAGCCGAAAAAGCTCAGCACGCGTTCGCGCATCTCCTGCTGATAATGGTAGCGCAGACTTTCGTCGCGGATGCGGCTGGTCAGCTCGCGCAGCGTCTTCTCGAGTTCGGCCCGCCGCTCCGGCGTGTCGAAGACGCCGCCCGCCGTCTCACGCATCCACAACAGATCGACCAGCGGTCGCGCCTCGGCCAGCACTATGCGGAACGCATCCGGTCCGTCGGCCCTGACCAAATCGTCGGGATCCTTGCCTTCCGGCAGCAGCGCGAAGCGCGCCGAGCGCCCGGCCTGCACCGACGGCAGCGCCATGTCGGCGGCTCGCCAAGCTGCCTTGAGCCCGGCCTTGTCGCCGTCGAAACACAGCATCGGCTCCGGCGCCATGCGCCAAAGCAGCTCAAGCTGATTTTCGGTGAGCGCGGTGCCGAGCGGCGCCACGACATTCTCGAAGCCGGCCTGCGCCAGTGCGATCACGTCCATATAGCCTTCGACTGCGATCACCGTGCCGCCCTTGGCGAGCGCCTTGCGGGCGCGGGCGAAATTATAGAGCACGTTGCCCTTGTGGAAGAGCTCGGTATCGGGCGAGTTCATGTATTTGGCCAGCGCATCCGGCTGCAGCGCGCGCCCGCCGAAAGCGATGATCTTGCCGCGCGAATCCGGGATCGGGAACATGATGCGGTCGCGGAACCAGTCATAGGAAACCGGGATGTCGTCGCCGTGGCGCACCAATCCGCAGGCCTCGATATCGGCCTTGGGAATGCCCTTGGCGGCGAGATGCTCCTTCAGCGCATTGCGGCTGTCGGGTGCGAAACCGAGCCGGAACGATTGCTGTGTCGCCGGTGTCAGGCCGCGATCGCGCAGATAGGCACGGGCTTTTGCGCCTTCCGGCCCCTGCAGCCGCTCCTGGAAGAAGGTGGTCGCCATCTCCATGACATCGGTCAGGCTGGCGCGCTCCTTTTCGCGCCGCTCCTCCTGCGCATCGCGAACCGGCATCGGCACACCGGCCATGTCGGCGATCTTTTCGACCGCTTCGGGAAAGCTCATCCCGTCGAGTTCGGTGAGGAACTTGAAATGATCGCCCGACACCGAGCAGCCGAAACAATGGTAGCGGCCCTTCTTGTCCTCGCAGTGGAAGGACGGGCTTTTCTCGCCATGGAACGGGCAGCAGGCCCAATAGTCGCCGCGCGGCGCGTTGGTCTTCTTCCTGTCCCACGCGACCCGCTGGCCGATAAGCTGGGAAATCGGCACGCGGTCGCGTATCTCGTCGAGGAAAGCGGGTGGAAAGCGCATCGGGGAACTCGTTTCCCCACCATATAATCATGCCCGCGAAATCCGACGACCCCTAATGCGGGCCGTACCCGGTTTCCACAGGGCAAAAAGAAAGGCGGCCGTTGCTGGCCGCCCCCTTTCGCTGCCCGGTAAGCTGCCGGTTACTGCGCGTCAAGCGCGCCGAAGACGACGCCGGAGAGGATGCCGACCAGCACGTAGTCGTTGCCGACGCGGATCCATTCCTGACCGCGACCGGGACGATGCAGGCCGTACCGGCGATAATCGCGGATCGGTTGGTGACGCTTCCAGCTGGAATATTTCTGGCCATTGCGCCAATGGCTGCGCTTCACGACGACCTTCTTCTTCACCACGACGCGCTTACGCACGTCGACATGCTTGCCGGGCTTCTGCCAGTCGACCTGGCTGTAGTTCGACTGCGGCGCGACCGGCGCATTCAGCGACGCGGCCTGGCCGGTGAATGACGTGGCGGCCAGCATCGAGAAAGCGAGGGCCGAAAGGATAATGCGTTTCATGAGAAGTCTCCTTGGTTTTCGACATCAGAGGAATGGCGGGACATCGATGAACCGAAACTGAACGCCTGCATTACAATTGTGTAATGAATTCATCTATTTATCCGAGAGAGTTGGACGTCATCGCAAAATTAAGAGCCCAAACGCGCGGCAAACTTGGCCGATCCGCCGCCCCACAGCGGCTTGGCAATGCAACCATTTGCGCCTCAATCCATTTTCCGACACCGCCTGTCGCGGCCTGTCGCGCGGCAACGGCCATTAAAATCGACAATATTTTATTATCCGGCTAAAATATTCGAGTATTATCGGCGACTGCCATGAACATGATTCGTAACCCCGCTTTTCATCCCGCCCGCCACGCTGGCCGCGTCGGACGCCCTATTCGCATGCGTGCGGCAAGATGAGCGGCTCCGTCGTTCTTCTGCATCTGGCCGGCGCCGTGGCGCTGATGCTGTTTGCCACCCGCATGGTCAAGACCGGCGTCGAGCGCGCCTATGGCGACGTGCTGCGCCATCGTCTGCGCGCCACCATGCGCAATCCGGTCATGGCGGTGCTGGCCGGCACCGGCCTCGCCATCGCGTTGCAGAGCTCCACCGCCGTCACGCTTCTGGTCGGCTCCTTCGCCGGCTCCGGCATCGTCTCGGGCGCCGCGGGCCAGCTTGCCGTGCGCGGCGCCGAGATCGGCTCGGCGCTGGTGGTCAAGCTGCTGACCTTCGATCTCACCCTGCTGGTACCGCTCTGCCTGATCACGGGCACGGTGATGTTCATGGCTACCGAGCGCCGCGATTGGCGCCAGTCCGGCCGCATCCTGGTCGGCATCGGCCTTCTGATCCTGTCGCTGGAAATGATCGGCCAAGCATCGGAGCCGCTGCGCAACAGCCAACTCCTGCCGGTCATCATCAACTATTTCTCGACTGATTCCATAACCGCCTATCTGCTGGCGGCGCTGATCACCTGGCTGTTCCAGTCGAGCATCGCGGCGGTTCTGTTGATGGCGACGCTCGCCGGCCGCGGCCTGATCACGCCGGAACTCGGCGTCGTCCTCATCCTCGGCGTCAATCTCGGCTCCTCGATCATCGCGCCGATGCTGACCCGCTCGTCGAGCCCCGAAGTGCGCGTCGTGCCGGTCGGCAATCTCCTGATGCGCGGGCTTGGCTCTCTGGTCATGCTGATCCTGGTCATGATCTTCAGGCCGCACTTCGCCTTTCTTGGTTCGACGGCCGCGGACCAGATCGTCAACGCCCACATCCTGTTCAATGTGCTGATCCTGCTCGCCGGGCTGCCGCTGGCCGGCTTCGTCTATCGCGCTTCCGAAAAGATTGTCGCGCTTGGCATCAAGCCAGTGCCGGCCGCCTCGCTCGATGTCGTCGAGCTATCCGCGCTTAACGAGAGCGCTCTCGACGTGCCAAGCCAGGCGCTAGCCAATGCCACGCGCGAAGTGGTGCGGGTCTGCGAGACAGTCGAGATCATGTTGAAGCGCATCATCGAACTTTATGAAAGTACCGACGCCGACAAGATCAAGGCGCTGGCTGCACTCGACGACCGCGTCGACAGAAAGCACGCCGCGATCAAGCTCTATCTGGCCAAGCTTACCAGGAATTCGCTGACCGAGGACGAGGCGTTGCGCTGCCAGGAGCTGATCGGCGCCTGCGTCAAGCTGGAGCAGGTCGGCGATATCATCGTGCGCAACATGCTGGTGCATGTGAAGAAGAAGTTCGAGCGCGGACTGGAATTCACCGACGAAGGCTGGAGCGAGTTGTTCGCCTTCCACAGCTCGGTGCTCGCCAATGCACGGCTAGCCTTCAACGTCCTGGTTTCGCGCGACCCCGAGACAGCCCGCCAGCTGGTGCTGGAAAAGGACCGGCTGCGCGATCGCGAGAAGGAAACCAGCGCCAGTCATTTCGTACGACTGCGCGACGGCACCGCCAAAAGCGTCGAGACCAGTTCGATCCATCTCGACACCATCCGCGACCTGAAGCAGATCAACTCGCTGCTGGCCTCGATGGCCTATCCGGTGCTCGAAGAGCGCGGCCTGCTCACCGGGTCGCGGCTGAAGGCGAGCTGATCCACGACACCATCAGGTGCCGTACGCCCTTCTGCGGCAAAATACCTTTGCTCTGTTTCCTCCAGTCGGGATAAGGGTTCATTAGCCCAGCCTTTCGGAGGAAATCGATGGATACCCACTCGCGCAGTTTTGCCAAGGCGCTCTCCTGGCGCGTGACCGGCACCATCGACACGATGATCATTTCGCTGGTCGTGACGGGAAGCGTCAAGCTCGCCGCGACAATCGGCCTGACCGAGGTCGCCACCAAATCCTTGCTCTACTATGCCCATGAACGCGCCTGGCTGAGAATTCCCTACGGGCGCTAGACCGTAGCATAGCGGCGTTCGCGCGACCGACCCGGCGCGCCCTCACCGGCTGTCACGCCAGCAGGTTGCGTTGGGTCTCGATCAAGAAAACCTAAACCGGCGCCAACAATTTCTGAATTGTCCGCGACGCCCGTCCGTGGTTTGACGCCTGCAATCGAGGATCCAATTCCGGCCATGTCGCTTCCGCTCATCGCCCTGTTCATCGCCGCCTTTGCCTTCGGCACCACTGAATTCGTGATTGCCGGAGTGCTGCCGCAAGTGGCGCAAGGGCTCGGCGTTTCGGTTCCCTCCGCCGGTTATCTCGTCTCCGGCTATGCCTGCGACATCGCCGTCGGCGGCCCGCTGCTGGCGCTCGCCACCAAGTCGCTGTCGCGCAAGAACTTGCTGCTTGGCCTCGCCGTCGCCTTCACCATCGGCCAGGCCGCCTGCGCGTTGGCGCCCGACTTCACCTCGATGCTGCTGTTGCGCATTGCCGTCGCGGTCGCTCACGGCGCCTATTTCGGCGTCGCCATGGTCGTCGCCGTCGGTCTTGTGCGCGAGGATCAACGCGGCATGGCGGTCGCCGTCATCCTGTCCGGCCTTACCGTCTCCAACGTCATCGGCGTGCCCGCCGGCACCGCGATAGGCAACATCTGGGGCTGGCGCGCCACCTTCTGGGTAATGTGCGCGCTGGGCGTGGCGGCAACGCTTGCCATGGCAGCGCTGCTGCCGCGCGCCACCGGATCGTCGACGAGGCCCGCCGGCTTTGCCCGCGAGGTTCGCGTGCTGGCCCGCCAGCAGGTCTGGACCTCGCTGATCCTGATGTTGATGCTGATGATCGGCCAGTTCGGCCTGTTCACCTACATCACCCCGACACTGCTGGAGGTCACCGGGCTCGACGAGGGCTGGGTGCCGTGGGTGCTGCTGCTCAATGGCGTCGGCGCCACGCTAGGCGTCTTCCTCGGCGGCAAGCTCTCCGACTGGAAGCTGATGCCGTCGCTGATCTCGATGCTGGCCCTGCAGGCGGCGACGCTGGCCGTCATCTATGTCGTCAGCCCCTATCCCTTGCCGATGGTCGTCGCGATCGTCGTCTGGGGCGGCCTCAACTTCGCCATCGGCACACCGATCCAGACCCGCATCCTGGCCTGGACGGCGGACGCCTCGAACCTCGCTTCGTCGCTCATTCCGTCCGGCTTCAATGTCGGCATAGCGATTGCCGCGTCGCTGGGCGCCGCCACGCTCAATGCCGGCTACGGCTATCGCAGCCTGCCGCTGCTCGGCGCCGTCGCCATGCTGGTCGCGGTCGCGGTGGCGCTCGCCTCTTATGTCTGGGAAGGACGCAGCAAAGCCACGCCGCCGCTGACGGCCCCAGCGGAGTAGAGCTCGAACAAAGCACTGATCCGCGCCAGGATCGCCGCCCACAGGCCGCCGGCGATGGTGGTGACCAGGAACACCGCCTTCAGCCCCAGCGTCAGGGTGATGTTCTGTCCGATATCGGCCATCATCGCACGCGACAGTTTTGCTATGCGCACGAGGTCCATGCCCCGGCCATGCAGGATCGCCGCATCCGCCCTTTCTACGGCGGCTCGCGCCGAGATGGGCGTCCCTTGTCGTTGTTCGGGGCGGCGTCGCAACGCAGCGATTGTTCCCCGGAACAAATCAGCAATCCGAAAGTTGGCGGTGATGTGAATAGGTGAAGGAGGGTCGTGCCATCGCCGGTTGGTTTGAAGGCTGACTTCCGCTTTCAGGTATTCCGCAGATGAAGATAGCCCAGATCGCACCTCTGATCGAGTCGGTACCGCCGAGGCTTTATGGAGGGATTGAGCGCATCGTTTCCTATTTGACGGAAGAGCTGGTTCGACAGGGCCACGAAGTGACGTTGTTCGCCAGCGGCGATTCAAGCACCTCGGCCGAACTGGTCGCGTGTTGCAATGCTGCACTACGCCTGAACCCTAGCGCCCAGAACCATGTTCCGTATCACGTCATGATGCTTGAACAGGTTCGCAGACGGGCGAATGAATTCGATGTGCTGCATTTTCACGTCGATGTTCTCCACTTTCCAATGATCCGTGAGTTCGCGCGGCGAACCGTTACCACCCTACATGGCCGGCTCGACCTTCCGGACCTGGCGCAACTTTACGCGATGTTCGACGACCTTCCACTGGTCTCGATTTCCAATGACCAGCGCCGGCCCATGCCACCGGTCGACTGGCTCGGAACAGTTTATCACGGCCTGCCGCCCGACATTCTCCCCTTCCGGCCGAATGCCTTGGGTTATCTGGCGTTCCTTGGCCGAATCTCACCGGAAAAGGGGCCGGAAGCCGCGATAGAAATCGCAGCGCGCGCCGGGATGCCGCTGAAGATCGCCGCCAAAATCGACGCGGTGGACCAATCATTTTGGACTGAGAAGGTCGAACCCAAGGTGCTTCGACATTCGAACGTCGAGTTCGTTGGCGAGATCGATGAACGGCAGAAGGCAGATTTTTTGGGCGGAGCGACAGCGCTGCTGTTTCCGATCGACTTGCCCGAACCGTTCGGCCTTGTAACCATCGAGGCGATGGCCTGCGGCACCCCGGTGATAGCCTTCAACCGCGGCGCCATTCCAGAGGTCATCGACGATGGAGTGTCCGGACTGATCGTGGAAGGTGTTGGCGAAGCTGTCGAGGCCGTCCGGCGGGTAGGCGATCTCGATCGTGCACGGGTGCGGGAAATTTTCGAAAAGCGGTTCACGGTTGGACGCATGTGCCGCGACTACATGGCGGTCTACCGCTTGCTCGCGGGCACCAGGCGACTTGCACCTGGCCCCCAAAATGGCTGCGCTGCGGATGCGGCTGCGATGGTCGTGGCCGAACCGGCCGCCTAGAACCGATGGTTCGAACCGCGTTTGATCGAGCCGAAAGAGCGAAAGTTGCCAATCATTCGCCAAGAATTCGAACCACGCTATCCGCGACCGCACGCCCGAGTACGGGACTGATGCGAATATTATTGATGAGGGAGGTTCGGCGCAAGCGAGTGGGAGCATGTGCGCGCCTCTGCCGCCCAAGCCTCTTCTGAACAGGAGGGCTGACATGACCATTGAAGTCGAAGACCGAAAGCTTGATCCAGCTGTGGCTCTCCCGGCACTGGACGAATCGGCACCGCGCGAGCCGCACAGGCAATTTGCTCTGAAGCATGAGGACTGCTTCATCGTCACCGACAGCTATGGTGACATACGCGGCACTGGCGACGGGCTTTTCCGCGACGATACGCGTGTGCTGTCGCGCTTCCGTCTGTTCATTGGCGGCCGTATGCCCTCGCTGCTCGGCGCCTCGCTGTCGCAGGACAACATTCTATTCAACGCCAATCTCACCAATCTGGCCACCATCGGGCCAAACGGCAGCGAAACGCTGCCAGGCGTCGTCCACATCAATCGGACCCGGTTCATCTGGCAGGACCGGATGTTCGAGCGGATCACGTTCTCGAACTACGCCAGGCGCGAGGTGCTGCTGCCGGTCCGTTTCGACTTTGACGCCGATTTCCGTGACATGTTCGAGGTGCGAGGCACTACCCGAAGCCGCCGTGGTCGTGCGCATGATGCGTTGGTCGGCGAGACGAGCGTCACGTTCCGATACGAAGGCCTCGACAATGTATCGCGCCAATCTGTCATCGCGTTTTCGATGGGGCCCGATCAGGTGCATCCCAATCACGCCGAGTTTCGCATTCTGGTGGCAATGCGCGACAGAAGAGAGCTGTATCTGGAGGTCGGTCACAGCGAAGAAGCCCCATCCAGTGATCGTTTCCGAGCGGCCGCGGCACGGGCGCGGTTTGCCATGCGCTCAAAGCGTAGACAGGGCGCCACGGTGTTCAGTTCCGGCCGCGTGTTTAATGACTGGCTCACGCGCACGCGCGCCGACATCGCCTTGCTGACCACTGATCTGGAAACTGGGCCATATCCGTACGCGGGGATTCCCTGGTTCTCTACCGCCTTTGGCCGCGACGGCGTCATTTCCGCCTTGCAGATGTTGTGGCTGAACCCTGAGCTCGCTCGCGGCGTCCTGGCGTTCCTTGCCCGTTATCAGTCGACAGAAACGTCGATATTTGACGATGCCGAGCCCGGCAAGATCATGCATGAAACGCGCAAGGGGGAAATGGCTGTACTGCGCGAACTGCCGTTCGGCCGCTACTATGGTGGAGTCGACACCACTCCGCTCTATGTCTACCTGGCTTGCTCCTATGCCGATCGCACCGGCGATCACGAATTCGTCGATCGCATGTGGGATTCCCTGTGTGCGGCGATCGCGTGGATGGAGGAGGTCGGAGCTCGCAACGGAGAGGGCTTCGTGACCTACAACAGGGGGGCGGATACGGGGCTTTTCAACCAAGGCTGGAAGGACAGCGCCGACGCGATCTTCCATGCCGATGGCACGATACCCAAGGGACCAATCGCATTGGTAGAGGTGCAAGGCTATGTCTTTGCGGCCTACCAAGGCATGGCTGCACTGGCGGCAAAGCGCGGCGACGACGCCAAGGCCGCACGCTGGAGCGCCATGGCAGAAAGGATCCGCAGCGCGGTGGAGACGCGGTTTTGGATGCCGGAGAGCAACTTCTACGCCTTGGCAATAGACGGAGAAGGCAAGCAATGCGCCGTGCGTGCCTCCAACGCGGGTCACCTGCTTTATGTCGGGCTGCCGTCAGCGGAACGGGCGCAGTCGATTGCCGCGCAGCTGCTGTCAGCTCACCTCCACAGCGGTTGGGGCGTTCGCACCCTGGCCGACGACGAGCTTCCATTCAACCCGATGTCCTATCACAACGGTTCGATCTGGCCGCATGACACGGCGATCTGCGCCGCTGGGCTCGCCCGCTACCAGGAGCGGACAAGCGTTGTAAAGCTGATGAGCAGTATGTTTGAGGCAGCGGTCCGCTTCAACATGCGGCTGCCGGAACTATTCTGCGGCTTTACGCGCGCGATCGGCGACGCGCCGATCGCCTATCCCGTAGCCTGTCTGCCACAGGCATGGTCGGCCGGATCCGCCTTTATGTTGCTGCAGGCCTGCCTGGGGATTCGAGTCGACGGTTGGAAACACGAGATCAATGTCCAGCAGCCCCGGTTGCCGATCGGCATCGACAACATCGTGATCCGGCACTTAGCGGTCGGTAAGGCGAAGGTCGACCTTACGTTTCAGCGCATCGGCGACCACATGGTCTGCTATCTCGATGAGCGGCACGAGGGCCTCGTGCCGCTGGTGGTGCACTCTTAGTGATCGGATCGCACAATGCGATCACTGATGCCCGACGTGCGCGTCGGCCAATGCACGCTGCTCAACACCGGCGTGACCGCGATCCTCCGGTAAGACTGTCGACTCACCCGCGCCAGCGCAGCAGGCGCATGGCTTTGGCGGTGACCAGCACGGTGGCGCCGGTATCGGCCAGGATCGCCGGCCACAGTCCGGTGATGCCGGCGATGGTGGTGACCAGGAACACCGCCTTCAGCCCGAGTGCCACCCCGATGTTCTGGCCGATATTGGCCATCACCGCCCGCGACAGTTTTACCATGCGCACGACGTCCATGACCCGGCCATGCAGGATCGCAGCGTCGGCGGTTTCCAGCGCCACATCGGTGCCGCCACCCATGGCGATGCCGATATCGGCGGCGGCGAGCGCCGGCGCGTCGTTGATGCCGTCGCCGACCTTGGCGACTTTCAACCCCTCGCACTGCAGCTCACCGACGATGCGCAGCTTGTCCTGTGGCAGCAACTCTGCCCGCGCCTCGATGCCGAGCGAAGCGGCGATGGCTTCGGCGGTGCGGCGGTTGTCGCCAGTCAGCATCACCGCCCGGATGCCCTCGGCCTTCAGTGCCGCAATACCCGACGCCGCATCCGGTCTCGGCTCATCGCGCATGGCGATCAACCCCGCCACCACGCCATCGGCAACAAGCACCGACACCGTCTTGCCTTGGCCGTTGAACCTGTCGACGGCAAGGCGCTGCGCTTTGGTCATCACGGCGCGTTCGCTCGCCGCGTGACCGGAGCCCAGGAAGACAGCGACGGCGCCGACGCTGCCCTCGACGCCCTTGCCGGAAATCGCCTTCGCCGCCAGCGCCGGCGGCACCGGCGCCTTGTCGGTCTTGGCCCTCTCCAGGATCGCCATCGCCAACGGATGGCTGGAGCCCTGCTCCAGTGCTGCCGCCAATGCCAGCACGGTGCGTTCGTCGCGCCCATAGGCCGCGATGTCGGTGACGACTGGTTTGCCGGCCGTCAGCGTGCCGGTCTTGTCGAAGGCGACCGCCGTAATGCCGCGAAACCCTTCCAGCACGGCACCGCCCTTCATCAACAGGCCACGCCGCGCGCCGGTCGCAAGACCTGCGGCGATCGCCGCCGGCGTCGAGATGACCAGCGCGCAGGGGCAGCCGATCAGCAGGATCGCCAGGCCCTTGTATATCCACTCGTTCCAGTCGCTGCCGGCAAGCAGCGGCGGCAGCAGCGCCCCCAGCGCGCCAACCGCGAGCACCGCAGGAGTGTAAGTGCGCGAGAATCGATCGATGAAGCGCTCGGTGGGCGCCTTGGCCTCCTGCGCTTCCTCCACCAGCCGCACGACGCGAGCGATGGTGTTGTCCGACGCGGCCGCCGTCACTCGTACCTTGAGCACGCCGTCGGTGTTGATCGTGCCGGCAAAGACGGCTTCCGCGACACTCTTGCGCTTCAGCGTGCTCTCCCCGGTCACCGGCGCCTCGTCGATCTCGCTCGCCCCTTCGACGATCTCGCCATCGGCGGGAATACGGTCGCCCGGCCGCACCACGATGACGTCGCCGACCGCAAGGTCTTCAGCGGGAACCTCCGATGTGCCGCCTGCGCGCTCGACCCGTGCTGTCTTCGGCACCAGATCGGCAAGTCCCTGTATGCTCGCCCGCGCACGGCCGGCGGCGACACCTTCCAGAAGTTCGCCCATCAGGAACAGCACCACCACGGCGGCGGCTTCTTCCGTGGCGCCGATCATCACGGCGCCTGTCGCCGCGATGGTCATCAGCGTCTCGATCGAAAACGGCGTGCCGGCCAGTCCCGCCATCAGCGCGCGCCCCGCGACCGGCACCAAGCCGACCAGCAGCGCGGCCAGGAACACCCAGCGCTCGGCCGCCGGAAACAGATAGCCGATGCAATAGGCAGCAAGAAGCGCTGCCGCATAAGCCAGCGTCAGCACTGCCCGGCGGGAACGCCACCACGCCTGCCCCGGCTCGCCACCCATGTATGAAGCGATGGCCTGCTTGCTGGCCGGCTCGCCATGATCGTGGCCTTCGTGGTCATGATCAGCATGGTCATACGCTTTGACTGCTGAAGCGTGCCCATCGATCCTGGCTTCGGCCTTTTTGATGCCATACCCAAGCCGCGCAACCTGCCGCAGCACCTTGTCTTCCGGCAGTGCGCCACCGTGACTGACCGTCATGCTGGCGCCGGTCACTGAAACCGAGACATCAGCGACGCCGTCGAGACGGCGAACCGCCGTGTCGATCTTGGCCGCGCAGGAGGCGCAATCCATGCCGCCGATAGTGAACCGCGTCTGCTTGAGGGGCATCGTCATCGCATCACCTATCTGTCTTGCCCACGCGGCGTCGCCGCATTGGTCTTGAATGCTGATGTGAGGCACTGTAATTGCTCTAGTCACTAGAGCTTCAAGAGGCAAAATTCATGTTTTCGATCGGCGATCTCTCCCGCCGCACCGGGGTGAAGGTGCCGACCATCCGCTACTACGAGCAGATGGGCCTGGTAGCCGCACCCGAGCGCTCGGAAGGCAACCAGCGCCGCTATTCCAGGCAGGAGCTGGAGCGGCTGGCCTTCATCCGCCACGCCCGCGACCTCGGCTTCGCCGTGGAAGACATCCGCTCGTTGATCGAATTGAGCGGCCACCCCGAGCAGCCCTGCGGCCACGCCGACAGGATCGCCGAGGAACAACTGATCTCGGTGCGGGAGAAGATTGCCCGGCTGAAGCGGCTGGAGGCCGAACTCGAACGCATCGCCACCTGCTGCAATGGCAAGACGGTCGGCGACTGCTACGTCATCCGCGCGCTGTCCGACCACGCGCTGTGTGCTGACGAGCATGGGTGAGAGGTTGGTAGCGATCCAGGAGCTGTGAGGACAGAAAGCAGACCTCGCACCGCCGCTGCAAGGCTTGGATTCCTCGCCCCACGAAAGTGGGGAGAGGTGGCCGCGAAGCGGTCGGAGAGGGGCCTGCGCCAGCGGATATAAGGGGATTTCTCCCAGCCTGCCCCGGATAAGATTGCGCCATTCCCCTACAACTCGATCCGAAACCGCAAACTCTCCGCCCCGCCATAGGCGGCGTCCTGGAAGAAGCGTTCGACGAGCTTGCCGCCATTGGCAAGGATCACCTTGTGCGATGCTGGATTGCCTGGTTTGGCGGTGATCTCGACATAGGGCAGGCCGACCGCCCTCGCCTCGTCCAGCATCAGCCGCAGCGCGTCGGTGGCGTAACCGCGCCGCCGCTTCCACGGCACCACCGCATAGCCGATATGGCCAAGCACATGTGGCGGCAGTTCTGCCGTGCCCTGCTGCCAGCGGAAGCCGATCGAGCCCGATGCCTCGCCGTCCCAGATCCAGCGGCGGAAGCCCGGCAGGCGCGGCACTTGCTTGCCGTCGGGCAAGGTGATCGGACCGCCTTTGGCCTGTGGATCGTCAAGGTCGGCGAGAAAGGCCACCGGATCTTTTTCGATTGCCGCAAGCTGCTCGCGCGTCGCTTCCATCAGCCGCACATTGTCCGGCGACCAGCCGCGCTCGAGCGCCGCCTTGTAGGACGGCAAATGTTCAAGCGCGGGTTTGACGATTTCGACCATGGTGCACCAGCGGAGACGCTATGCAGACAAGATAGCAGCATTGCCCGGCAAGGCACGATCCACCAAGGGGCAGCCTCTTGCGACAGGGCCGCATTCCCATCGCTGGAAACGCGGCCCTGATCCTGGTCGATTGGCGCTCCGGCAAGGCCGGATCGCCGCTGGCAATGTCAGGCGATGTCGAAGCGGTCGGCGTTCATCACCTTGGTCCATGCCGCCACGAAATCCCTGGCGAATTTCTGCCCGGCGTCCGCGGAGCCATAGACCTCGGCAAGTGCACGCAATTGTGCGTGCGAACCGAAGATCAGGTCTGCGCGCGTGCCGGTCCACTTGACCGCCTTGGTCTTACGGTCGCGCGCTTCGTAGACTTCGTCGGAGCCGGCGGCCGGATCCCAGACCGTGTTCATGCTGAGCAGGTTGACGAAGAAGTCATTGGTCAGCGTCCCCGGCCGGTCGGTGAACACGCCATGCTTCGACTTGGCCGTGTTGGCGCCAAGCACCCGCAAGCCACCGACCAGCACCGTCATCTCCGGCGCCGTCAGCGACAGCAATTGCGCCCGATCGACCAGCATGGCTTCGGTCGACATCGGCTGCTTGCCTCTGGCATAGTTGCGGAAGCCATCGATTTTCGGCTCGAGCGGCGCAAAGGAATGAACATCCGTCTGTTCCTGAGAGGCGTCCATGCGGCCCGGCGTGAATGGCACCTTCACCTCATGGCCCCCATCCTTCGCGGCTTTTTCGACCGCGGCGACGCCGCCGAGCACGATGAGGTCGGCAAGCGAGACCTTCTTGCCGCCGGTCTGTGCCGCGTTGAACTCGCTCTGGATGCCTTCAAGCCTGGCAAGCACCTTCGACAGTTCGGCCGGCTGGTTGACCTCCCAGTCCTTCTGCGGCGCGAGGCGGATGCGGGCACCGTTGGCGCCGCCGCGCTTGTCGGAATTGCGGAACGTCGAGGCCGACGCCCAAGCGGTCGAGACCAACTCGGAGACCGACAGGCCCGATGCCAGGATCTTCGACTTCAGGGATGCGATATCCTGCTCGCTGACCAATTCGTGGTCGACCGCCGGGATCGGATCCTGCCAGATCAGCACTTCCTTCGGCACGAGCGGGCCGAGATAGCGGACGACCGGGCCCATGTCGCGGTGGGTCAGCTTGTACCAGGCGCGGGCAAACGCGTCGGCGAACTGGTCCGGATGCTCATGGAAACGCCGCGAGATCTTTTCATAGGCAGGATCCACCCTCAGCGCGAGATCGGTGGTCAGCATGGAAGGCGCGCGGCGCTTTGACGGATCATGCGCATCCGGCACGGTGCCGGCACCAGCGCCGCCCTTCGGCGTCCACTGGTGAGCGCCCGCCGGGCTTTTCGTCAGCTCCCATTCGTAGTTGAACAGATTGTCGAAGAAGTTGTTGCTCCACTTGGTCGGCGTTGTGGTCCAGGTCACCTCGAGACCCGAGGTGATCGCGTCCCCGGCAATGCCGGTAGCGTACTTGCTCGACCAGCCGAGGCCCTGCGCTTCGATGCCGGCGCCTTCCGGTTCGGCTCCCACCAACGAGGCATCGCCGGCGCCGTGCGTCTTGCCGAAGGTGTGACCGCCGGCGATCAGCGCCACGGTCTCTTCGTCGTTCATCGCCATACGGCTGAAGGTTTCGCGGATGTCACGTGCCGAGGCCAGCGGATCAGGTTTGCCGTTCGGCCCTTCCGGATTGACGTAGATCAGGCCCATCTGGACGGCGCCGAGATTGCCTTGGAGTTCGCGGTCGCCGGAGTAGCGCTCGTCGTCGAGCCACTTGGTTTCCGAACCCCAATCCACGTCCTGCTCGGGCTCCCAGACGTCGGCGCGGCCACCGGCGAAGCCGAAGGTCTTGAAGCCCATCGATTCGAGCGCGACATTGCCAGCGAGGATCAACAGGTCGGCCCAGGAGATCTTCCGGCCATATTTCTGCTTGACCGGCCACAGCAGCCGACGCGCCTTGTCGAGATTGGCATTGTCCGGCCAGCTGTTGAGCGGCGCGAAACGCTGCTGGCCGGCGCCGGCGCCGCCACGGCCGTCGCCGATGCGATACGTGCCGGCACTGTGCCAGGCCATGCGGATGAACAGCGGTCCGTAGTGGCCGAAATCGGCGGGCCACCAATCCTGCGAATCCGTCATCACATGGTGCAGATCCTTGATCACCGCATCGAGATCGAGCGACTTGAATTCCTCGGCATAGTCGAACTCCTCGCCCATCGGATCCGAAAGGTTCGATTGCTGGTGCAGAACGCCGAGGTCAAGTTGGTTTGGCCACCAGTCACGGTTGCTCCTGCGGGAGGACCCATGCGCAACCGGGCATTTGCCCTTGCTGTTGTCGTCTGTGTTGGCGTCCATGTTTTTCTCCGATCGTGGCTGTGTTGAGCTGTTTCAACGGCTGCGTGAGCAAGGACACTGGATGCCCCTGGAGGTGGTCCGTTTCATGGCAGGCGCTATGACCTGCGCCCGATACGCGACCGAATATCTTGGATGTCCATCGCTGCGAGCGCCTGGACCAGATGGTCCCGGCTGCTCCTGATCTTCCTCGCAGTTCCTATAGCAAAGTCGCGTGATTAATTTAAGTTGGATTTCCTGATTGCAGCGATAAGATTACGCTATGACAAACCTGACGCTGAAGCAGCTGCGTTATTTCGAAGCGCTGGCCAGACACAACCACTTCGGACGTGCGGCGGATGCCTGCGCCATCTCCCAGCCCGCCATCTCGGTGCAGATCAAGGAATTGGAGGAAACGCTGGGCACGGAGCTTTTTGAAAGAGGTCCGCGACAGGTCCGGCTGACCAATTTCGGCGAGGAGTTTGCCTTGCGCGTCCGCGACATCCTGCGCTCGGTGGATGAACTGACGGATCTGGCCCGCGCCTCGCGCGACCGGCTCGTGGGCCGGCTGCGCATCGGCGTGATCCCCACGATCGCGCCCTACCTTCTGCCTGCCATCATCGGCAACCTCGCCCGCATGCATGACGGCCTCGATATCCACGTGCGCGAGACGCAGACGCAGAAGCTGATCCAGGAACTGGCCGACGGTCGGCTCGACGCGGCCATCGTCGCGCTGCCGGTATCGGAAGCGTCGCTGACCGAAATCGTGCTGTTTGCCGAGAACTTCGTGCTGGTCCGGCCCGGCGAGGACGAGGGAAAGCCGGTGCCCAATCGCGAAATGCTGCGCGAGATGCGGCTGCTTTTGCTGGAGGAGGGCCATTGTTTCCGCGATCAGGCGCTGTCGTTCTGCAATATGCATTCGGCACGGCCAAGGGAGTTGCTGGACGGCAGCTCGCTGTCGACCTTGGTGCAAATGGTCGGCGCCGGCGTCGGCGTCACCTTGATCCCGGAAATGGCCGTGCCGGTGGAGACACGCTCGGCGTCGGTTTCCATCGCCCACTTCGCCAGTCCTCAGCCGTCGCGGACCATCGGCATGATCTGGCGCAAGACAAGCCCGATCGCCAAACAGCTGCTGCGGATCTCCGAAGTGGTTCGCCAGTCATCCGATGCGCTGCGCGCGCAGTATGGTCCGGCATCGGTTGAGCAGGCTGAAACTGCCTCAACGCGCTAAACAAGATGTGTTTCGCCGATTGATGCGGGACCATTTATGATCGATTCTCGGCGGCGCAAGGAATCGCAAAGCGCTTCGATAGGAGAATTGATCCGGTGCGGTTGAGATCTGTCTATCTGGGTGTCGTCGCCAGCCTTCTTGTCATGGTCATCGCAGCGGCGGTATCGGCCCGATCCTTTGCCGCACCATCTGACGTTCCGGCCTGGCTACAGGCCCATGTCGGCGACAGCGACGGGCAGATCTCACAAGTGGTGCTGGAACGGGCGCGCGCGCTCTACCTCAAGAAGGTGGCGCAAGGTGCGGTCAAAAACCCCTGCTACTTCGCCATGGACGCGACGCGTCCCAGCGATCTGGGCGATGGCAAGCCCGGACACCGCTACTATGTCATTTGCGAAGCCAGCCAGTCGTTTCGCGCGATTTCGTCGGGCCACGGCAGCGGCCGGAATTTGAAAGGCGTCGTCGACTTCGCCAACGGCAGACGCTGCGCGAAGAACTTCGGCAATGCGATGGATTCATCATTGACCGCCGGAGGCGCCTATATGACCAGCGAGGCGAAAACCTCGTTCAAGGGCTACTACCGCATCGGCGCGAAACTGGACGCGGTTTTCCAGCGCACCTTCATACAGTTCGACGGCGAGGGCGAAGCCGCCAACGCCAGGCAACGGGTGATCGGCGGCCACGCTGCCCAGGTGCTGCACGGCATGTGCCTGCGCAAAAATCCCAAAAGCTCGCACGCCGACCATGATGGCTACGTGCCGTTCGGCAAGCTGGTGGACTATGCAAGCGGCCGCAGCAATGGCTGCACCAGCTGGTCGCCGGCGGATGCCCAGCAGATCATCCCAATGGTCAAGGACAACCCGACGACGCTCTACATCTACCCTGAATCGCGCGACATCGCCGCGGTAGGTTCGGGCCGTTCGCAGTCAGGCGCTTACTGGAACGCATCCTGCCTGAAGGAAATCGGCACTCCTAAATTCTGGCCGAGAAAGACCCTCGAGCCGATCATCGCTCAGTACAGCAAGGACCACCCGGCACCACCTCCGCAGCCGGTGCCGATTTGCAAAGGGCCATGAAGCTCACACCGTGCGGACTTCACTCAGCCATGCCGAGGCTCAGCGTAGAAAACCGAGCACGGCCCGCGTGAAATCGGCTGGATACTCCAGCCAGCAAGCGACCTCCACGACACCGGCGTGACGCTGCGGCTGCCTCGGTCGTGAATGGATCAGCCGCAATGTCGGCAGCCGGCGCTTGTCCTGCGCCTTCACAGCGCTCTTCAAGGTTCGGCGATTTTGCCGCGCATGGCGCATTCTCCTTCGACCGTCGCCGACGGTGGTTCGCACATGAAAAAGGGGACCAAAGGGGGCCGGCAGGCTATTTGCTCGTGCAGACCGAAACCATGGAACGTTTTCCAAGGGCGCTCATTCAAGCATCAGCTGGCGCGGGGCCGCGGAACTAGAGGAGGTTACGATGAGAATTGCCGATTGTATGACGAAAGACGTCCAGATCGCCAATCCGGAGCAAACCATACGCGAGGCCGCTCGAACCATGGGCCGTCTCGACGCCGGCGTCATGCCGGTGGGTGAGAACGACCGGCTCGTCGGCATGATAACGGACCGGGATATCGCGATCCGCGGCATCGCCCAAGGCAAAGGACCCGACGCCAAAATTCGCGAGGTGATGACCCCTGACGTCGAATATTGTTTCGGTGACGAAGACGCAGACGACGTCCTTCACAGAATGGGTGAGCTTCAAGTAAGGCGCCTGCCGGTGTTGAACCGCGACAAGCGGCTGATCGGCATTGTTTCGCTGGGCGACCTCGCCATGAATGGCGAATCGGCAGAAGCGGGTGAGGCATTGAGCGGCATCTCGCGGCATGGCGGACAGCATTCGCAGTTGCATTGAGGTCAGCGAACAAGGGCGGCGTTGGCTGCGGGCTGCCGACCAGATTGCGATAGCCAGCCCAAACAGAGGCGGATATCGCCCGGTATGCCGCAACCGCATGGCCTATCCGTTCGGGTTTGGTGCCAATGTTGCGTGACGTCGACTACGTGCTGCGAAAACTCGATTGGATGCGCGCCGAAGGCATCTGGCCTAACGGCTTGCGTTATCTCTGGACCGATGCGTTCGGGGTCGTGCTCTACGTCTCACTCTACACGGAAACCGGCGAGACGCGCTGGCTGGATGAGGCTGAGCGGCTGGTGGCCGATGTAGAGCGTGTGCTCGGCCGTCGGCGTGGATTGAGGATCGGGGAAGCGGCTGATCGTGACGGTCAGTACTTCCACTACCTGGCGATGTGGCTGTTTGCCTTGGCGCGTCTCGGGGATCTGAAACCGCGATACCGCGCGCGCGGTGTCGCGCTGGCGCGTGACATTCACCCGGCTTTTGTGATCCCCGGCCGCGGTGTGGTCTGGAAGATGCAGGAGGACTTGAGCAGTCCTTATCCCGGCTATGGCCTCGGCAGCATGGACGCTTATGACGGCTATGTCTCCTACCGGATTCTCGATGAAGACGAGCTGGCGCCCGAAATCGCGCAGATGCGTGACCTGATCGAGCACGATTGGCAAACGCTCGATATCGAACAGGATCTCGGTCTCGGCATGATGCTGTGGCTCGCCCACTTCTTCCCCGCTGAACCATGGGCCGAAGCCCAGACGAGGCGATCGCTTAGAACCCTGGAAACGATGTGGGTCGACCCGCCAGGTTATTTCAGCCGCACGCCGTGGCTGCGCGACACGAAGTTCGCTTTCACCAATTTTGGCGTGTCACTAGGGCTGCAGGCCAGCGACGTCTGGCCCGAGCGTGTCGGCACGTTGAACGCCTTCTTCGAGGACTGGCGCTCTGGTGACGAATATGATCGAGAGGCGATCACATGGGTGATGGCCTGCACCTCGCACCTTCCCGCTGCGTTTGTATCTCGCGGGCCGATCAAGAGTTGCTGAATGCTCCCAGCCGAGGAAAAAATGCCCGCCACCACGCTCAGCGGATGGTGCTCCAGATTTGTTGATTGGAACCAATGGCCTGCAATACAGTTACAGAGCCAGCAAGTCCGGTTGTAGCCATGCCGCCATATGGACCGGCGGTTTCAAGCCAGCCGACTGAGCTTCGGAAGCGTGGAAAGCACGCTTGATGGAGAAAAATCATGAACCAGTGGTCAAACGCCAAGCTTTGTGACGTGGCAAATCTAATCCTCGGAGCAGTTCTCTTCTTCTCTCCCTGGATATTCGCCTTCGCGGCGGGGACGCAGTCCCAGAATGCCATGGGCAGCGGCATCGTGATTTTCTTGCTTTCGGTTGCCGCCCTCTCCGCCTTTGCTATTTGGGAGGAATGGTTGAACCTCGTTGTGGGTCTTTGGGTAATCGTGTCTCCCTGGGTGCTTGGATTCCAGGCAACCACGGCCATGAGCGTGCATGTGGTAATCGGCGTTCTGGTCGCGGTCCTTGCTGCGATCGAGCTGTGGATGATGTACCAGAACCCTCCAACGCAATCTACGGCCTAGCAGGACTGGCGTCGCTGCGGCAGCGAGTGTGATGAAGCCGATTTGGCGGTCGAACCAAGAGGAAACAGATGCCTCTGACCGCCAGGCCTACGGCCTGCCCGTTCGAATGGCCGCCGCCAAATCCGGCGCTCTGTTCATCGCCGATGAACGCCCTCGGACGCCATAGCAACCGGAGCGGCTAGCGGCTATCGGCGACCCGCTGACCCCGTCGCCGACTGCCAGCGAAGAGGAGATATGTCGACATGAAAGCAGTCCGCATCCATGCTTTTGGCGGACCTGAGGTTCTTTCGATCGATCAAGTCCCCTTTCCTCAGCCCGTTGACGACGAGGTTGTGCTCAGGGTCCGCGCGGCGAGCGTCAATCCGGTTGACTACAAGACGCGCAAGGGTTCGGCGGGCCATGCATTGCCCGTTACATTGGGGCGTGACGTGTCCGGCGTGGTGGAGACATGCGGTACGCGGGCTCATACGTTGAAGAAGGGCGACCCGCTATTTGCCATGCTTGGTCATGATCGGGGCGGCAATGCCGAATATGTCGTGGTCAAGGCGACGGAGGCGGCTGCGAAGCCGGAACGTCTAAGCCACGTCGAAGCGGCTGCGGTGCCGCTTGCGGGCATCACTGCTTGGCAGGGCCTGTTTGAGCATGGCGGCCTCAAATCCGGGCAAAGGGTTCTCATCCATGGCGGAGCCGGCGGCGTTGGCCATCTGGCGATCCAACTGGCCAAGGCCGCCGGCGCGTTCGTCGCCACAACCGTCTCCGCCCAAGACTTCGTTTTTGTCCATGAGCTAGGTGCAGATCAGGCGATCGACTACAAGGGTCAGCGTTTCGAAGAGATTGTCGATGCGGTCGACCTGGTGTTCGACTTGGTAGCGGGTGACACCCAGGAACGCTCCTGGGACGTTCTCAAGCCAGGTGGGACGCTCGTTTCCACTCTTTCTCAACCCTCACAGGAAAAGGCACAGTTGCGTCGGGCACGTGGTGTCTCCTATATCGCCGAGCCGAATGCGGCGCACCTCGCGCAGATCGGCCGTCTCATCGACGCCGGCAAGGTCACCCCGTTCGTGCAAGCCGTCTATCCGCTTGGAGAGGTCGCCAAGGCGGAGGAACGGCTGGAAAACGAGCATGTGCGCGGCAAGATCGTGCTTGAGGTGTCCGCCTAAGCTTCCCGCCAATGGCCCGGTTCGGCCGAGCGCTCACTTGCTGAATTGGGTTCCCGTTACCGCCCGCTCTTCGGAGCCTTGGCATCCTTTGAACGACGCTCGGCGACCGCTGGACTGGCGCTGGACGCCCTTTGTGTCGCGGCACTCGGCGCGGCTCGCCTCGGCGGGTTTTGTCCCTCCGACTGGCGGGTTCGGTCTTCCACTTCGCCCATCCGGCGGGTGAGCCCCATTCCGCCGGCAGGCTTCTTGTTGCCGGCCGCGTCCTGGGAGAATTCATCGGAAGCGTCGGCACCGGTCTTTGCCGGATACTTCGTCGCGCCGGTTTCATAGCGGGTTTCGTTCTCAGTCATGACATCTCTCCAGTTGCATGACGGATAAACATCTCGGCGATATCCGAGTTCCAAATTTCAGGACTTGGATTCGCCAGGTGGGGCCAGAGATCACCGGCAGCACCATCCAAAAGGCAATCAGATGGGTTTCCGATTCCACATCCTGTTGCCCACGCATCTGGCGTGGCAGGTCTGAAGCAGCGTTTTTATGGCTTCCACATGCGGCGTGGAATATTGGATTCTAATGCTGCCTGTCGGCACGTCGGTCATGCTTTCCCGGCGACGAGACGAGCAGCACCCCTACTGCAGCAACCCCTTGACGATGCCGCTCGCCTTGCCGAAATCCATCTGGCCGGCATATTTCTGCTTCAGCGCAGCGATCACCTTGCCCATGTCCTTCTGGCTGGCCGCACCCGTCGCCGCGATCGCCTCGCGCGCCGCAGCCTGGATGGCGGCATCGTCAAGCTGCGTCGGCAGGAACGCGCGGATGATCTCCATCTCGCCGCGCTCCTGTGCGGCCAGTTCCGGCCGCTTGCCGTCATCGAATGCCCTAGCCGATTCCTCGCGCTGCTTCACCATCTTGGCCAGGATCTGCAGGATCTCCTCGTCGCTGGCCGGCTCCTTGCCCGAGCCGCGATTGGCGATATCGCGGTCGTGAATGGCGGCTTGAATCAGCCGCAATGTCGGCAGCCGGTGCTTGTCCTGCGCTTTCATCGCGCTCTTCAGGGATTCGGCGATTTTGCCGCGCATGGTGCATTCTCCTTCGATGGGCGCGGACAATAGCGCCGGGCGCGAGCCAACGCAAACCCTGAAATGGTAAGGCAAGCCTCTGATATTGCTAGATGAAATAAATCGGAATTGCATTTCGCATGGTCATTGACCGCCCTGCCCCCTTCCCCTATGTACTGGGCCTTGCATGAACTGAAGCTTGACTGCGTGGAAGCTGCGAAATCGCCGCTTGGCGCCGTTTGCTGCGCGGATGGCCCGCCGGGCCTATGGAAGCGCGCAGCCCCGATAGGAGTGCCGCCATGGCCGATATGACCGCCGCCTTGACGCCCGCCTGGGCAACAGAAAAGCCGACCGCCCTTCTGGTGCTGGCCGACGGCACCGTCATCGAGGGTCGCGGGTTGGGCGCCACCGGTTCCGCCGTCGCCGAAGTCTGCTTCAACACAGCACTCACCGGCTACCAGGAAATCCTCACCGACCCGTCCTATGCCGGCCAGATCGTCACCTTCACATTCCCGCATATCGGCAACATCGGCACAAATGACGAGGACATCGAGGACCTCAACCCGGTCGCCCGCGCCGGCGCCGTCGGCGCCGTGTTCAAGGCCGATGTCACCAACCCGTCCAACTACCGCGCCGGCACCGGTCTCGACCAGTGGCTGAAGAAGCGCGGCATCGTCGCCCTGTCGGGCATCGACACCCGCGCGCTGACCGCGCTGATCCGCGAAAAGGGCATGCCCAACGCCGTCATCGCGCATGCGCCCGATGGCGTGTTCGACCTCGACGACCTGAAGCGCCGCGCCGCGGCATGGTCCGGCCTGATCGGGCTCGATCTCGCCAAGGAGGTCACGTCAGGCCAGTCGTCGGCCTGGCGCGAGACGCCATGGGTGTGGAACGAAGGCTTTGGCGAACAGACCGAGCCTTCGATGCACGTCGTTGCCATCGACTACGGCGTCAAGCGCAACATCTTGCGCCTGCTCGCCGGCCTCGGCGCCAGGGTCACAGTGGTGCCAGCCAAGACCGGCGCCGAAGAAATCCTCGCCATGCAGCCGGACGGCATTTTTCTCTCCAACGGTCCCGGCGACCCGGAGGCCACCGGCGACTATGCCGTCCCGGTCATCCAGGACCTGTTGAAGACCGACATTCCGGTGTTCGGCATCTGCCTTGGCCACCAGATGCTGGCGCTGGCGCTGGGCGGCAAGACCGCCAAGATGCACCAGGGCCATCACGGCGCCAACCATCCGGTCAAGGACCACACCACCGGCAAGGTCGAGATCGTCTCGATGAACCACGGCTTTGCCGTCGATGCCGACTCGCTGCCATCAGGCGTCGAGGAAACCCACGTCTCGCTGTTCGACGGCTCGAACTGCGGCATCACGCTGACCGGCCGGCCGGTGTTCTCGGTCCAGCATCACCCCGAAGCCTCGCCCGGCCCGCAGGATTCGCACTATCTGTTCCGCCGCTTCGTCAACCTGATTCGCGAAAAGCGCGGCGAGGAATTGCTGGCCGAGCGGGCCTGACTCGACCCGTCAGCGCTGCCCCCAACGCCCTGCCGGGCACTTCTTTCTGAGACGGGGCCTCATATCTGTGCTCCATCTTCGGCGACGCCGGTAGTGACACTTGTGCGCGCCACCGGCCTCGCAACTTTCGTGACGAAGACGATGAGCGCCAGCGCCAGGAAGCACGCGCCGACCAGATAGGGCGCGCCGCCGAAGGTCACGGGAGCGCTCGGCCCGGTGAACCAGGAAAAGATCGCCGTATAGAGCAGTGGCGTGACGATCGAGGTGATCGAGAAGATCGAGGTCATCGCACCCTGCAGTTCGCCCTGCGCCGAAGGCGGCACCTTGGCGGCGGCGAGGCTCCTCAGCGGTGGATCGGCCAGCGCTTCCAGACAGCCGAAGACGATCACCGCATAGATCATCCAGCCTTGCGACGCGAACGCGTAGCCGAAGGCGCTGAGTGCCGTAAAGGCAAGACCGATGACCGCCGTCCTCCACTCGCCAAGCCGGGGGATCACCCGCGGCAGCACCGTCGCCATGACGATCGCGCCGCACAGGCCGAAGGCGCCGAGCGAGAAGCCGATCTGCTGCTCGCTCCAGCCATAACGGTAATTGGAAACGAACGACCAGACCGCCGGATACATCATGTGCCCGAGCGTCATCAGGAAGAAAACAAGTCCGATCCAGCCAATGCCCTTGTATTGGCGCATCTGGACGAGCGTGCCGACCGGATTGGCGCGCTTCCACTCGAAGCGGCGGCGATGCTTGTCGTCGAGTGTTTCCGGCAACAGGAACAGCGCGATCAGGAAATTCACCAAGGCGAGCCCGGCAGCGAAATAGAACGGCACGCGCGGCCCGAACGTGCCGAGCAACCCGCCCAGGACCGGCCCGATGACGAAGCCAACGCCAAAGGCGATGCCGAGCAGGCCGAAATTCTTCGCCCGGTTCTCGTCGTTCGAAATGTCGGCGATGAAGGCGGATGTCGTCGAATAGCTGGCGCCCGAAATGCCGGCCAGCACACGGCCGATGAACAGCATCGGGTAGGACCAGGCCACCGCGCAGATCAAATTGTCGACGGAAAAGGTCAGCACCGAGGCAAGCAGGATCGGCCGCCGCCCGAACCGGTCACTTAACCCGCCCATGATTGGCGCGAAGAAGAACTGCATGGCCGCATAGACGAAGAATAGCCAGCCGCCTTCGATCGCCGCTCCGCTGATACTGACCCCGGTCAATTCCCTGAGATAGGCCGGCAGCACCGGCATGATCATGCCGAAACCGATGATGTCGAGCAGCAGTGTGGTGAAGACGAGCGCAAGGCCCCGTCTGGCGGTTTTGGGGTCGATCATGGCGGGTCCGGCTCCTGTGGTCGCCCTGGGGCGCAGGCGGACGCACCTTATAGGCGAGTCCGCCGTAAGGAACAATGCGGGAACGGATCGGATTCTTTCATCCTGACAGCCCCTGACGGCGCCTTGGCGTCAGGTCAGCGCCCGGAAGCGGCTGTTCAAATTGGCCCGCTCAGCGTGTTGCAGTCCGAAAGCTTGCCGCTCTTGTAGCCGCGCGCCAGCCAGGTCTGCCGCTGCTGCGAGGTGCCGTGGTTGAAGCTTTCCGGCACGACATAGCCTTGCATCTTCTTCTGCAGCGTGTCGTCGCCGATCTGCTTGGCGGCGTTCAGCGCGCTTTCGATGTCTCCCTGCTCCAATATGCCTTTCTGGTCGGTGTAATGCGCCCACACGCCGGCAAAGCAGTCGGCCTGAAGCTCGATGCGCACCGACATCTGGTTGGCCTCGACCTCGCCCATGCTTTGCCGCATCTGGTTGAACTTGGACATGATGCCGGTTAGGTTCTGCACGTGATGGCCGATCTCATGCGCGATCACATAGGCGCGGGCGAATTCGCCCGAGGCGCCGAATTGCTGATCGAGCTCCTGGAAGAAGGTCATGTCGAGATAGACCTTGTGGTCGCCGGGGCAATAGAACGGTCCGGCCGCCGCGGAAGCAAAGCCGCAGGCCGAGCGGACCTGGCCGCTGAACAGCACCAGCTTCGGATCCTCGTAGGTCAGGCCCTGCGATTTGAAGATGCCGGTCCAGGTGTCCTCGGTCTCGGCCAGCACCGTCGCCACGAACTGCTTCATCTCGTCACTGGCGGGCGCACCCGCGCCGCTGCCCTGGCCACCGCCGCTGTTGTCGGTGATCTGGCCACCGCCGCCGTCGCCACCGCCCAGGATCGTCGATGGATCGAAGCCGAAATACCATCCGGCCAGCACCACCAGGATGACGAGGAAGATGCTGCCGCCGCCGCCGGCGCGACCGCCGATCGGAATGCGGAACTGGCCGGGGCTGCCGCTGCCGAGCCCGCCGCCACTGTCGCTGCGGTCGTCCTCGACATTGTCACTCTGACGACGGCCCTTCCAGAGCATGGCAACTCCTCGCGCTGCAAACTTCCCCCGTTGCCCGGTAAAGCCGGCTCAACCGAACAACAATTATCCCAACGGTTGCGGCAAGTCACAGCATTTTTCGACGGCCTCAAGGCCACATAGGGCGCCTGCGGCTACACCATCAGGCCCACAAGACGCTCTCCCGTTGGGCCGCTTTCGCCGGTTTCCCTGAAGCCGTGCGCGATATAGAATTCTCCGGTTCTCTATGGAAGCGAGGGGCGCTTGCGGACGATCGGCCAATTCCTGCTGTCGCTGACGGCACTGACCTGTTTTGGCATTGGGTCCGCCCACGCCGTCACGCTCGATTCCAGCGTCGCTGTCACCGATCCCGCCACCCTGCAGGCGCTCGAACGCGGCGGCCTGTCGATCAGCCGCCTGCTCGGACCCGCACTCGGCCTCACCCGCGAGGTCGACAATCGCGGCCTTTTTTCGGTGCCGGCACTGGCCACGGTGCGCGACACCGTCAAGCTTGAGATCGCCAACGAACCGAAGACCAGCCCGGACCCTTATGTTGCTGATATGGCGAAGTCGAAGGACACCAGCCAGAAATTCAATCCAAAATACATCGACGACGACGGCTCGACGCTCGACCTGACCGGCGTCGTCAACCGCATGGATCGCGGCTATCTCGGCCACACCGAATGCGGCGAGATCCGGCTGATCTACCGCTTCCACTATTCGGTCGCGGAAAAGCCGGCCAAGGGAAAGGCGGGCCAGCGCATTTCCTCGCGCCTGCCGCTGACCATGAGCCTGGTCTTCAACGCCAAGCCCCATCAAGCACAAGCCCGCGCCTCGAAGGACTTGCCAAGCGCCATTGATGTGTCCTGCGCCGATGTCGCCCAGCGCTGGCTGGCTGCCGGGAAACAGGACCTGCCGCCCGATCAGCTTGCCGCCTGGCTGCGCTCCGACGCGGGACCGCTGTCGGGTGCCATGCTGAATTCCTCGCAGATCATGCGGCTGGAACTCAACATGCAGGTGCTTCGGCTGTCGGCCTCGACGCGGCGCGATTTCGGCGGCCATGCCGAATATCTGCTGAAGATCTTCAAATGGGATCCGGCCAGCTCGACATTTTACGAATCGAAGATGGAGAACCAGATCGATCGGACCACGGTGCTGGCCGACAAGCCGTCCTTCGCCAAATGGCTGCTCACCGACCGCAACATCTACGACCTCGATCATGGCCGGCTGGTCATCGACGAAAAATTCCTGGCCAAGAGCGCCGTTTCCGTCGCACCCGGTGGCCTCAGCCGGTCGCAGAACAACATCGCCTACGGGCTAGTCGACGACGCCGACGTCGACAAGGCGTTGAAGGACTATGTCGCCAGGGGCAACACGCTCGCCTCCATCAGGTCTGTGGCCGGCTTCGAATTGCGCCTCAACGAGATGAGCTGCACCGGCTGCCATCAGACGCATGGCATTGCCGGGTTCCACTACACCGGCGCCGATCCGGCCAGCGAGCCGCGCCGCAACGCCGTCTTCGTGCCGGGCTCGGCCGTCTTCTTCGCCGACCTGCCGCGCCGCCGCGCTATCGTCGAGCAGTTCGCAGCCGGCGGGCATCCGGACTTTACGCGCGGCTTCGCCGCCCGTCCGGACCAGAAATATGCGGAGGCGCTGAAGGGCACCGACCTCTACAATGGGTGGGGCTCGATCTGCTATCGCGGCGAGGACCTGAGCTTCAAGCACTGGACCTGCGGCGCGGGCCTGCGCTGCGCCGGCGTCCATGAAAGCTCCATCCATCCAGGCTTCGGCACCTGCGTCAGCGAGGCCGGCACCGCGGTCGGTGATCCCGTCGAGTTCGGCGAGATCAAGATGTCGACCTGGGGCAACGACCAGTATTGCCGCCTGTCGCCAGCCACCGCCAAGACCTGTGCCATCAATCCGGCTCGTGACAAGAAACCACCGGTCAAGCTCGCCGGCTACGGTGCGGCGCGCCAGC
Source organism: Mesorhizobium sp. M1050 (assembly GCF_040318715.1). Classification (NCBI taxonomy): domain Bacteria; kingdom Pseudomonadati; phylum Pseudomonadota; class Alphaproteobacteria; order Hyphomicrobiales; family Phyllobacteriaceae; genus Mesorhizobium; species Mesorhizobium sp. M1050. Next base: position 66,903 of record NZ_JAMYMV010000001.1, read on the forward strand.
GCTACGACAATCCCGAACAGAAGACCGGTGGCTTTCCCGGCGGTATGCTGCGCAAGGCGAGCTGCGACAAGCTGCCCGACGAGGCGACCTGTGGCCGGCTCGCCAAGACCGGTTTCAACGACTGCGTCGCCTCGGGCAAGGACCACAAATTCTGCACCAGGGAATTCACCAAGACCGCCGGCCTGCGCGCCTGCGACAAGGGGCATCCCTGCCGCGAGGATTATATCTGCACATCAGGCTACGACGATCTGGCGCAAGCAAAAGCCGGCAAGGGCACCTGCATTCCGCCCTATTTCATCTTCCAGTTCCGCGTCGACGGCCACCCGCGCAGTTGGGTGCAGGACGTCAGGGAATGAGAGAACGGTTTGCCGAAGGCGAATTGAAAGATCCGGTTCGGTTCCGGCGACTGGGAAATCCGGCGGCGGGTGCGGTTCAGCGCGCCGCCGTCATCGCCTTGCGAAACGCTTCCAGCGTCTCGGCGCTGACATGGTGCTCGATGCCCTCTGCGTCGATGCGCGCGGTTTCCGCACTGACGCCGAGCGAGCGCAAGAAAGCTTCCACCGTCTGGTGGCGGATGCGGCTTTCCTCCGCGACCTTGCGGCCGGCATCGGTCAGGAACACGCCGCGATAGGGCTTTCTCGACACCAGCCCGTCGGCGCACAGCCTGGTCAGCATCTTGGCCACCGTCGGCTGGGCAACGCCAAGCCGTGCGGCGATATCGACCTGGCGCGCCTCGTTGCCGTCCTCGATCAGGTCTGCGATCAGCTCGACATAATCCTCGACCAGCGCACTGCGGCGCGCTTCGCGCGTCTGCCGGAAGCCTTCCGAATGAACGTCGGCGTCAGGCAGCGGTTTTTCGCGCGGGACCGATCTGTTCTTCAGCGCCAATACGCGCTCCTCCCGAGGCTTTTGCTGTCCATGCATCCATAGCACGGGCTCTGATTCTTCAGGCCGTTTATTTGCATTCCGCCACCGGTGCAACCAGCGTCTCCAATTGCCCCTCTTCGTGCGCTAAGGGCTACCGCTCAAAAAGCACGAACAATGAAATATAGCATATTGCATAATGTTGAGCCATGGCATAGCTTTAGGGCAACATCGCCCAGTTTCGCGGAAAGCCCTCGTTCATGTCCGACGTCGAAGCCACAGTTTCCCGCTCCTCATGGCGCTTCGCCAGGCCGGAGGAGGACGAACAGCCCAGCCTGCGCGAAGTCAATTCTTCCATCGCCGTGCCAGGTTCGGGCGTCTGGTTCCGGCGCCTGGCCGCCTTCATGGGCCCGGGCTACATGGTCTCGGTCGGCTACATGGATCCGGGCAACTGGGCGACCGACCTCGCCGGCGGCGCCCAGTTCGGCTACACGCTGCTGTTCGTCATCATGCTGTCCAACCTTATGGCGATCCTGCTCCAGGCGCTGGCAGCACGGCTCGGCATCGCCACCGGCCGTGACCTCGCCCAGGCCTGCCGCGCCTATTATCCCCGTCCGGTCAATTTCGTGCTGTGGATCGCCTGCGAACTGGCCATCATCGCTTGTGACCTAGCCGAGGTCATCGGCACCGCGATCGCGCTGCAGCTTCTGTTCGGCATTCCGCTGATCGGCGGCGCCATGCTGACGGCGCTCGATGCCTTCCTCGTGCTTCTCTTGATGAACAAGGGCTTCCGCTATCTCGAAGCCTTCGTCATCGCGCTGCTGATCATCATCTTCGGCTGCTTTGCCATCCAGATCTTCGCCGCCGCCCCGCCGGCCGGCTCGATCCTGCATGCGATGTTCGTGCCGTCGTCGGCAATCGTCACCAATCCGGCGATGCTTTACATCGCCATCGGCATCATCGGCGCCACCGTCATGCCGCACAACCTCTATCTGCACTCCTCGATCGTGCAGACCCGCGCCTATGAACGCACCGACAAGGGCAAGCGCGACGCCATCAAATGGGCAACGACGGACTCGACTATCGCCCTGATGCTGGCCTTGTTCGTCAACGCCTCGATCCTGATCGTGTCTGCGGTCGCTTTCCATAACACTGGTCACCATGACGTCGCCGAGATCAGCCAAGCCTTCGAGCTGTTGTCGCCGCTGCTCGGCCTCGGCATAGCCTCGATCCTGTTTGCGGTGGCGCTGTTGGCTTCCGGCCTCAACTCGACGGTGACGGCGACGCTGGCTGGCCAGATCGTCATGGAAGGCTTCCTGCGCCTGCGCATTCCCAACTGGGCGCGCCGTCTTTTGACGCGCGGCCTCGCCATCGTCCCGGTGGTGGTCGTCACCGCGCTCTATGGCGAAAAGGGCACCGGCCAGCTGCTGGTGTTCAGCCAGGTGATCCTGTCGATGCAGCTGCCCTTCGCGGTCATCCCGCTGGTGCAGTTCGTCTCCGACAAGAAGAAGATGGGCAACCTCGCCATCCCGCGCGGCGTCGCTGCTCTTGCCTGGGTGGTGGCCGCGATCATCCTGGTGCTCAATTTCAAGCTGCTCTACGAGACCATGTTCGGGGTCGGCTGAACTCCGCCTCGCCGGGAAATCGAACTGCCCCTCCCCGCAGAGGCTAGCTTCCACGACAATTCGACGATCCGCGCTATGTTCTCCGGCATCATGCCCCGGATCGAAGACATCAGGAAGTTCTACGCGCGGCTGATGGCCGCCAATGCTGGCTCGCCCGACCCGCGCCTCGAGGCGGTTTTCGCCGAGGTGCCGCGCGAGGCGTTCCTCGGTCCCGGGCCGTGGACGATCATCGCTGGCAACGGCAAGATCACCACGCCGAGCGCCGATCCGGCGCACATCTACCAGAATGTTCTGGTAGCGCTCGACGCCGACAAGGGCATCAACAATGGCGAGCCGTTCCTGCACGCCATGTGGATCGGGAAGCTTGCGCCGAAACCCGGCGAAGCCGTTACTCATATCGGCGCCGGCACTGGCTACTACACCGCTGTGCTGGCCAGGCTGGTTTCACCAGGCGGCACCGCCACCGCTTTCGAACTCGATGAAGATCTAGCCAACCTCGCGCAACGAAATCTCGAAGCCTATGGCAATGTAACCGTCGTCCATGGCAATGCGGTGACGATGCCCTTGCCGCCATCCGACATCGTCTATGTCAATGCCGGCGTGGCCGCGCCGCCGGCCGGATGGCTGAAGGTGCTGCGACCAGGCGGCCGCATGATCTTTCCCTGGCGCCCGGCCGAGCGTGTCCCTCTCGCGGTGATGGTGACCCGCACCAAAAAGGGCTTCGCTTGCGATCCGTTCATGCGGTCGTGGTTCATTCCCTGTGTCGGCGCCTCGGTTGCGGGCCCCGCGGTTAGAATCCCGACACGCGAGCAGGCCGCGCGCAGCCGCTCGATCTGGCTGATGGAGGACAAGGCGCCGGACCGCACGGCCACCGCAGTCTTCGGCGATGTCTGGTTCTCATCGAAAGATCTCGATGCCGAACCGCGCACCAGGCCTCGCAAATGACGGTGGTTCGCAAAAATTTCATATGTCCTGTCGGACCGGCGAGCGGCCGCCCGTCCTTGGGTTGAAGTCCGGCCACGACGGCATGGAGCGAAGAAAAGGGAGCATTGAAATGAGAAAGATCATCGCTGCGACATTCGTCAGCCTCGACGGCGTCATGCAGGCACCTGGCGGTCCGGAAGAGGATCCTGTCGGGGGCTTCAAGTTCGGCGGCTGGACGTTTCATTACTTTGACGAGGTGGCGGGCGCGGCAATGGATGAACTCTTCTCCAAACCCTTTGCCCTGCTGCTTGGCCGCAGAACCTACGACATCTTCGCCGCGTACTGGCCGTATCAGAAAGATTCGATCGCGGATGCCTTCAATCCCGCGACCAAATACGTGGCGACGCATCGGCCTGACACCCTCACCTGGCAGAACACGCAATCGCTTGGGCCGGATATCGTCGCGACGTTGCGCCGCCTCAAGCAGGAGAATGGACCTGACCTGCTCATCCAGGGATCGGGCAATCTGATCCAGACCTTGCTCGCCAACGGGCTGATCGACGAGATCCGGCTGATGACCTTCCCGCTGTTGCTGGGCAAGGGCAAGCGGCTGTTCGGCGATGACGCGATGCCGGCCGCCTTCAGGCTTGCCAAGTCGCAGGTCTCCAGCACCGGCGTGATCATGGCGACCTACGAGCGCGCGGGCGAAATCAAGGTCGGCTCCTTTGTCACGGGAGAGCCATCGGAAGCCGAACTCGAGCGGCGCAAGAACTGGAAGTAGCTTTGCAGGGCCTGGGTTCCTCGCCCCCATGACATGGGGGAGAGGTGGCGGCGCCCCCGCCCGCGCGGGGGGGTCGGGGGGGGGGGGCGTTGTGTAAAAATTGCCCAGGGGCGCCCCACCCCCCCCCCGGGGGGGCGGGGGGGGCGGCCTCCGCGCCCGGAGCGGGGGCTTCGTAGGGCGGATGCTTTGTGAAAACTTGGCACTTCGGCGCCAATCCCCTCTCCGTCTCGGCTTCGCCGAGCCACCTCTCCCCACATTCGTGGGGCGAGGAACCCAAGTTCTTCCAGGCCTCAAGCCGCCACCAGCCGCCGTGCGAGTCCATCCCTGATATACCGCGCGAATTCCTGCGCCGCCGGCCCTACCCCATGCCTCGGCAAATGCAGATTGATCGAAAAATTCGGCAGCGGCGGCAGCCCGGACTCCGATGGCAATATGTCGAGATCGGCCGGCACCGTGGAGGCAAGCCAGGTAGTGACCGCAAGGTCGGAACGCACTGTCGCCGTCGTCGCGTCGATGTTGCCGTTTTCGAACACGGTGCGCCACTCCAGCCCATGCTCGCCGAGCGCCGCCAGCACCGCCGGACGGAAGGCGCAGGTATCGGCGACGATCGAGACCGGCAGCGGCCGCTTGGCACGGGCAACGCCGCCCTTGGCGCCGACCCAGACCAGCCGGTCGATGGCAAGGCATTCGCCCGCCGACGAACCGACGCGTTCCTCGATCACCGCGAGGTCGATGGTCCCGGCCGCAAGGGCAGCGGCCAACTCGGGCGACGAAGCGCAGACCAGCGATATTTCGACCTGCGGATAGGTCTCGGCATATGTCTTCAGCACCGGTGCAAGCAAGGTGCCGACAAGGTCGTAAGGCACGCCGAGCCGCACCTGGCCAGCAACCGGAGTGCCCGCCATTTCGGCCCAGATTTCGTCATTCAAGGCCAGCAGCCGCTTGCCCTTGCCGAACAGCTGTTCGCCGGCGCGCGTCAGCCGCAAGCCGCGCCTGTCGCGCTCGAACAGGCTTGAGCCGAGCGCCTCCTCCAACCGCTTGACCTGCTGGCTGACAGCACCTTGCGTCAGGTGCAGCGCGTTGGCAGCCGCCGTCATGCTGGCCTTGTCGGCGACGGTGATGAAGGTGCGGATCAGCGCCATGTCGAGATTTCGGATCATGGCATGCATTATGGCTGCTAATGCTAACCATGGCAAACATTGCATTTACTGACGCTAACTCTCCGCTACGATCGCTGCTCTCACAGAGGAAGCCACATGCTCGAGCCCGTCATCCCGCTCATCCTGTTTGCGATCGTTGCCACCACAACGCCCGGCATCGCCACGACCTTGTCGACGGCGTCCGGCGCGCAGTTCGGCTTTCGCCGTTCCGTGCCTTTGCTGGTCGGCAGCGCCGCCGGCCTCGCCACCGTGACCGGCGCGACCGCCGCCGGGCTCGCCGGGCTGCTGCTTGCCGTGCCCTCACTGCAACTGGCGATGAAGGTCATCGGCTCGCTTTATCTCGTCTGGCTGGCGATCAAGATCGGCCGCAGCGGACCGCCCAATCTGGATGTGACCATGGCCAGACCGAACAGCTTTCTTGGCGGCGCCGGCATTCAATGGATGAACCCGAAAGGCTGGGCGATGGGATTGGGTGCCGCAGCCTCGTTCGCAGCGCTGGCCAGCGGGCCGATGCAGCTCGCGCTGCTGCTCGGCGTCACCTTCGGCCTCGCCGCCGCCGCCTCGCTGTCGCTGTGGTGCGTGGCCGGCATGCTGCTTGCCCGGCTGCTCAAGACCGAGCGGCAATGGCGCGCGCTCAACATCGTGCTGGCGCTGGTGCTTGCCGCATCGATCATCCCGATGTGGCGGACGGCATAAAGCGCCCAAGCCAAAATCCGCGCCAGTACCCCCACCCGGACCTACGGTCCGACCTCCCCACAAGGGGGAGGTAGGGAGCGCAGCTTTTTCGCATCCCCACAAGACCATTGTCGCACGGGCGGACGAGGCGCTTCCTCACCCTCCCCCTTGTGGGGAGGGTCGCTGCGGAGCAGCGGGGTGGGGGACCTGGTTCGCAAGCGAACCAGCCTTGCCAGCTCAAGCCGCGTAGCGCGCGGCCGGCTTGTTGGCGTGCAGGCTGCCGAAGAAGACTTGCCGGGCGCCGAGGAAAGTGTCCAGCTTGGCCGGATCGGCAAGTCCCGGCACGGTGACGGCTTCGCCCCTGGCCAGGCCGACAAGTGCTGCATCGACCAGATTGTCGGCGCTCATGACGATCTCTTGCGGGACGCTGTCGATATCGCTGCCGGCAATCTCCCAGAAATCGGTCCGGGTCGCGCCCGGCAACACGACCTGCACCTTCACCTGGGTGTCAGCGACCTCACGCTGCAGGGCCTCGGTGAAGTTGACGACATACGCCTTGGTGCCACTGTAGATGCCGCCGAACGAGGTGTCATAGGCCAGCACCGATGCGATGTTGACGATGGCGCCGCGATTGCGTGCGATCAGGCCGGGCAACACGGCACGGGTCAGCCGCGTCAGGGCGACGACATTGACCTTGATCATGCGCTCGGCGACATCGGCGTCCGCCGTCGCCACCACTTGCGCACCGCCGAGGCCGGCATTGTTGACCAGCAGCGTCACGCTGTCATCGGCTGATATCGCCTGCTCGACGCGGCGCAGGTCATTGTCGTTGGCCAGATCCGCGCTGATCACGCTGACCTTGCGGTCATAGGCATTTCGTAGCTTCTCCGCCAGGTCCTCGAGCCGGTCTGCGCGCCGCGCCACCAGCACCAAGTCATAGCCCTGCCCCGCCAGCCGGTCCGCATAGACCGCGCCGATGCCCGCCGAAGCACCGGTGACGACCGCCGTGCCCTTGTTGCTCTGTCCACTCACTGTCTTGCTCCTTCTTCGAACTGCTTTGCTTCGTTTCGACCTCGCCGCCGGCCCCGAGAGATCACCCTCGCCTTGCAGGCAAAGCCATTTGATTCATTTAGTGGCATATGCCACCATCACGCAAATAGGCATATGCCACTATCTTGTCAATGATCGGAATGGGGATTATTTGAGACGTGGCGGCCGGGCATTATTCGCCGGCGCCAAGGACACAGTATGTCGAAGGATACCCTGCCCGGCCTGACGCTCTGCAACAACGCCGCGCTGCGCCGTGCGGCGCGCAAGCTCGGCCAGTTCTATGATGATGTGATGGCGCCTTCGGGCCTGAAGGCCACGCAGCAGGGCCTGCTCTACCAGATTCATATCGGCGATGAGCCGGCGATGGGCGCTATTGCGGCCTCGCTGATCATGGACTTGTCGGCACTCGGCCATACGCTGAAGCCGCTGATCCGCGACGGTTATGTCGAGACCTTCGCCGACCCGGCGGACCGCCGCATCAAGCGCGTACGGTTGACGCCAAAAGGCCTAGTCAAGCTGGATGAGGCGATGAAGCTGTGGCAAATTGCCCAGCAGCGTTTCGAGGACGTGGCCGGCAAGGACAAGGCGGAAAGGCTGCGCGCGGCTCTGGATGAGATCGCCGCGCTGGATTTCGATCTGCCGCCGGCCAGCTGAGCCGGCCGTACTACTCAGCCGGCATTGCGACCGTCCTGGCCGCCCAGTTGCCGGCCAGCAGGATGCCGAGCCCGACGATCGGGAAGGCTGCGGCGACAAGGCCGAGATCGGCCGGCGCGCCGTAGCGCAGCACGACGCCGCCGACCACGGCACCCAACGCGACGCCCAGGTAGAGCGCCGAGGCGTTAAGCGACAGCACGATCGGGGCGGCATCGGGCGCCAGCTTGATGATGCGGCTCGCCTGCGCCGGTGGGAACGCCCAGCCGACTATGCCCCACGGCACCATCATCGCCATCAGCGCCGGCCCGGCAAGATGGTGCGGCAGGAAGGTCGGGATGACCGACAGCAGGACCAGCATGCCGGCACTCAGCGCCAACGACCAACCGACGGTGCGGGTCGCGCCGAACCGGTCGGCTGCCTGGCCGCCGCCAATGTTGCCGATGACGGCGCCGACGCCGAAGGCGAGCAGCATGCCGGGCAGCGCGATCTGGCTGAGCCCGCCGCCCTCGATGGCGAGCGGCGCGACAAAGGCAAAGACGGTGAAGGCGCCGATCAGCGCCAGCACTGTCGTCAACAGGATCGGCATCACGCCGGGACGCAGCGCGGCAGCCAGCCTGCGCTTCAAGGGCAGCCTGGTGCCAACGATACCCTGCGGCAGCCGATACCACAGAATCGCGTCCGCAAGCGCGCCAAGGCCGGCGATGGCAAAGAAGGTGCCGCGCCAGCCGGCAATGGTGGCAACGAGCGCGCCGAGCGGCGCGCCGACGGCGACGGCCACCGTGGTGCCGCCGACGACGACGGCGATGGCACGCGCCCGGTGATGGTCATCGACCAACGCCACCGCCGTGCCTTGCGCGGTCGCCGCGAACAGGCCCGACGACAGCGCCATTACGACACGCGCGATCAACAGCAGTTCGAAGGAGGAGCTCAAGGCGGCGGCAATGTTGCCGAGCACGAAGAACACCAGCGTCCACAGGATGACGCGGCGCCGGTCCCATTCGCCGGTCAGCGTCGCCAGGATCGGCGTGCCGACCGCATAGGCGAGTGCGAAGGCGGTGATCAGCGTGCCGGCCAGCGGGATGGAGATGCCGGCGTCCGCCGCGATATCGGGCAGAAGGCTGGAGATGACGAAGCCTTCGGTCGAGATGGTGAACGATCCGAGTGCAAGCCAGAAGAGGCGCTTGTCCATGGGGCGATGTCCTTAGTTCAACAGTTATTGAACAATTGGACGGGAAAGGGCATGATGTCAATGAAGCGAGGGAAAATTAGCTGACCCCTCCTGACAGCCCTGTGTCAGCATGGATTACGCATAACAGTGTGGACTGCTACGGCGGGATGGATGCGTTGAAATCGGCCGAAACTGCGCTTAGTTTCCAGCCATGACCTTGCCACACCCCAATACGGACCAGATCAGCCTGCCTATCGTGCTCGGCGTGCTCGGCGACCCGACCCGGCTCGCCATTGTGCGCTATCTCGCCAGCAAGGAAGGCGTGCCGCTGAACTGCAGCCGGTTCCTCGATCTCGGTTCGAAGACCAATCTGAGCTACCACCTGGCCAAACTGCGCGAGGCCGGCGTCACCCGCGCCGAAGTGGTCGGCACCAATCGCATGATCACGCTGCGCCGCGCCGATCTCGACGCCCGCTTCCCCGGCCTGCTCGACAGCGTCATCGCTGCGGCCGGCGACGATCCGGCGCTGCCGGTGGTTGGTGGCCACGACATCGACGTGCCGGCCTGAGCCTCCAAAGCTCGGTTGTTCTGCAAGGCCTGCCTTCCCGCTCGTCAACCCACGGAGCCGCCAAAAATGCGCATTGCCGTCCTCGCCGATATCCATGGCAATGTGCTGGCATTGGACGCCGTGCTTGAGGATCTGCGCCAGCGCGGCGGCGCGGACCTGACCGTCAATCTCGGCGACAGCGTTTCTGGCCCGCTATGGCCGCGCGAGACGTTTGCGCGGCTGGAGGCGCTCAACCTGCCGACGGTGCGCGGCAACCACGATCGCCGCGTCGCCGCCGACCCGGCCGATGAGACCATGTGGGCCTCCGATGTCTATGCGCAGCAGCGGCTGACACAGGCGCAGCGCGAAGTCCTCTTCAAACAGCCGCTGACGCTGGAGATCGCGCCCGGCGTGATCGCCTTCCACGCCCGCCCGGACCACGACGAGAAATATCTCGCCGATACGATCGTCAATGGCCAGCTGGTGCGCGCTCCGCTGGCGGCGATCCGGCGCCGGCTGAAGCCGCTCGATCCCGGCTGCCGCATCGCACTGTGCGGCCACAGCCACCGGGCGGAGCTGATCCGCATCCCCGATGGTCCGGTCATCTTCAATCCCGGAAGCATCGGCTGCCCCGCCTATGATGATGCGACACCGCCGGCGCATGTCTCCGAGCAAGGCTCGCCGCACGCCCGCTACGGCATCGTGACCTTGGGTGACGCAGGCCAGCCCGACCGTTTCGAAAACATTGCGGTCAGCTACGACCATGAGGCAGCGGCGCGCCAAGCCGAACAGGCCAACCGGCCGGAATGGGCCCACGCGCTCAGGACGGGGTTCATGCCAGACTGAGCGAAGCTCATGTCTGGCTGAACGCACTTGCGTTCATGCCACCAGACTGAGCGAAGCTCATGCTCAGGCTGAATGCACTTGCGTTCATGCCACCAGGCTGGACTGGTCGGGCTGGACCTCTGCCGGCACGCCAGAACGCGATCGAATTTTCGGGCTTACATGGCGGCGCCTCGTCCCTTATAAAACCGGCCGGGTGCGCGGCGGGCTCGACCCGTCGCGGTATGATATCAGCGCACGGCCAAACGATGAGGCGCACAGTTACGCTCCGAACAACCCTGCATGCGCTGATTGCCGCTCCGCTGCTGATGGCGTCATGGCCTGTCCTCGGCCCCACCATGGCCGAAGAAGCGCCGGATCTCGTCTTTTCCATCGTCACAGGCCTGGCGCCGGACGATCTGCTCAATCTCCGCACCAAGCCATCGCCGGTCGGCAAGACCGAGACACGCCTGGCCAGTGGCGCACGTGTGAAAAATCTCGGTTGCAACGACATTGACGGCCATCAGTGGTGCAAGGTTGAAACCGACGATGCGAAGGCCAGCGGCTGGGCGCCGGCGCGCTACCTCGTCCCCCTCAATCCGGCCCCCTATGTCGAAGGCGAGACAAAACCGGCGGATGCGCCAGTGGTTGCCTCCACTGGCGACGCGGCGGGCAAGCCGGACGCCGGAGCCGCCGCTGAGGCTGCGGCCCAGCCGCCGCCCGACCTGGCGGCGCGGCTTGGCGGCACCGGCCCGGCAACTGAAAGCATGCCGAAAACCGCCACCGAAATCGGCCGCGCCGCGATGCAGGATGCCTATGGCCTGGCAATGGCGGCGGCCGAAACCTCGCCGGCAGGAGATGTCCAGGACGCCGCGGCACAGCCGCCGGCTGCTGCCGCCAACGAGATCCCCTGCGCCCGCTATGTCGGCCAGCCGATGCAGCGCTGCACGGTCAGCGCCGTGCGCACCGCCGACAAGGCCGACATCACGGTCACCTGGCCCGATGGCGGCACGCGCATCATCTCCTTCGTCGCTGGCAAGCCGGCCAGCTCCGACGCGCCCGGTGACTTCCGCTTCACCCGCGAAGGCAGCCTCAACATGATCCGCGTCGGGGTGTCGGAACGCTTCGAGATCACGGATCAGTTGGCGCTAGGGGATTAGGGATCAGGGATTGGGCAGTAGGGTATAGGCATTAGGCGCTTGAACGTCCCGTACTGCCTACTCCCCAATCCCTACTCCCTGCTCACTCGCATTTTCGGGGTTACATCAGTCAAAACTCTTCCCTATAAGGCCCTCCTAGCCTGATACCAGAATCGCGAGCACAACCGGCCGGGTCTTCCCGTCCCGGTTTTTTGTGCAAGCCGCCCGCCGAACGGACCTATGACATGCCAAGACGCACCGACATCAAGTCGATCCTGATCATCGGGGCCGGCCCCATCGTCATCGGCCAGGCCTGCGAGTTCGACTATTCCGGCACCCAGGCCTGCAAGGCGCTGAAGGAAGAAGGCTTCCGCGTCATCCTGGTCAATTCCAACCCGGCCACCATCATGACCGACCCGGAATTGGCCGACGCCACCTATATCGAGCCAATCACGCCTGAAGTGGTGGCCAAGATCATCGCCAAGGAGCGGCCGGACGCGCTGCTGCCGACCATGGGCGGCCAGACCGCGCTCAACACCGCTCTGTCGCTGCGCCGCATGGGTGTGCTGGAGCGCTACAATGTCGAGATGATCGGCGCCGACGCCACGGCCATCGACAAGGCCGAGGACCGCGCGTTGTTTCGCGAGGCGATGAAGAAGATCGGCCTGGAAACGCCGAAGTCGATGCTGGCCAACGCCACCGACGTCAAGAACACCGACCGCAAGACGCACGAGGCCGAGCGCGCCGCGCTGAAAGCCGAGAAGCCGGCCGATCTCGACGCCGCGCTCGATGCGCTGGAAACCCGCTGGAACCTCGGCGAAGGCGACCGCAAGCAGCGCTACATCAGCCATGGCATGGCGATTGCAGCCCAGGCGCTCGACCATGTCGGCCTGCCCGCCATCATCCGCCCATCCTTCACCATGGGCGGCACCGGCGGCGGCATCGCCTACAACCGCGCCGAATTCTACGAGATCGTCCAGTCCGGCCTCGACGCCTCGCCGACCACCGAAGTGCTGATCGAGGAAAGCGTGCTCGGCTGGAAGGAGTATGAGATGGAGGTCGTCCGCGACAAGGCGGACAATTGCATCATCGTCTGCTCGATCGAGAACATCGACCCGATGGGCGTGCATACGGGCGATTCGATCACCGTCGCCCCGGCGCTGACGCTGACCGACAAGGAATACCAGATGATGCGCAACGCCTCGATCGCGGTGCTGCGCGAGATCGGCGTCGAGACCGGCGGCTCCAACGTCCAGTTCGCCGTCAATCCTGCGGACGGAAGGCTCGTCGTCATCGAGATGAACCCGCGCGTCTCGCGCAGCTCCGCCTTGGCTTCGAAGGCAACCGGTTTCCCGATCGCCAAGATCGCCGCCAAGCTCGCCGTCGGCTACACGCTGGACGAGCTGGAGAACGACATCACCGGCGGCGCGACGCCAGCCTCGTTCGAACCCAGCATCGACTATGTCGTGACGAAAATCCCGCGCTTTGCGTTTGAAAAGTTCCCCGGCGCCGAGCCGGTGCTGACCACCGCGATGAAGTCGGTCGGCGAGGTCATGGCCATCGGCCGCACCTTCCAGGAATCGCTGCAGAAAGCTCTGCGTGGCCTCGAAACCGGCCTCACCGGCCTCGACGAGATCGAGATCCCCGGCCTCGGCTACGGTGCGGCGACCGCCAACCATGCCGACGACCACAACGCCATCCGCGCCGCACTCGGCACGCCGACGCCCGACCGGCTGCGCATGGTGGCGCAGGCGATCCGCATGGGCACCTCGCTGGAAGACGTGCACGCCATGTGCAAGATCGACCCGTGGTTCCTCGGGCAGATCGCCGGCATCCTCGACACGGAAGCCCGCATCCGCGAGCACGGCATCCCGCAGGATGCCGTCAACCTGCGCATGCTGAAAGCGATGGGTTTCTCGGACGCCCGCCTCGCCTCGCTGACCAGAACCGACATCGAGGTGATCGAGAAGGCGCGTGAAAAGCTCGACGTCCATCCGGTCTACAAGCGCATCGACACCTGCGCCGCCGAATTCGCCTCGCCCACCGCCTACATGTACTCGACCTATGAAGTGCCGTTTGCCGGCGCGCTCGCCAACGAGGCGCAGGTCTCGTCGCGCAAGAAAGTCGTGATCCTCGGCGGCGGACCCAACCGCATCGGCCAGGGCATCGAGTTCGACTATTGCTGCTGCCACGCGGCCTTCGCGCTGCGTGACGCCGGCTATGAAGCGATCATGATCAACTGCAACCCCGAGACCGTGTCGACCGACTACGACACCTCCGACCGGCTCTATTTCGAGCCGCTGACGGCGGAGGACGTGCTGGAGATCCTGCGCGCCGAACAGGCGTCGGGCGAGCTGGTCGGCGTCATCGTTCAGTTCGGCGGCCAGACGCCGCTGAAGCTGGCGGATGCGCTGGAGAAGGCCGGCATCCCGATCCTCGGTACCTCGCCCGACATGATCGATCTCGCCGAAGACCGCGACCGCTTCCAGAAGCTGCTGCACAAGCTCGGCCTCAGCCAGCCGAAGAACGGCATCGCCTATTCGGTCGAGCAGGCCCGCCTCGTCGCCGGCGAGCTCGGCTTCCCCTTGGTGGTGCGCCCCTCCTATGTGCTTGGCGGCCGCGCCATGCAGATCATCCACAGCGAAGGCATGCTGCAAACCTATTTGCTCGACACCGTGCCCGGCCTGGTGCCGGAAGACATCAAGCAGAAATACCCCAACGACAAGACCGGCCAGATCAACACGCTGCTGGGCAAGAACCCGCTGCTGTTCGATACCTATCTCTCGGGTGCCATCGAGGTCGATGTCGACTGCCTGTGCGACGGCAAGGACACCTTCGTCTCCGGCATATTGGAACACATCGAGGAAGCCGGCATCCATTCGGGCGACAGTGCCTGCTCGCTGCCGGTGCACTCGCTGCCTTCGGAGCTGGTCGACGAACTGGAGCGCCAGACGGCGGCCCTTGCCCGCGCGCTCAATGTCGGCGGGTTGATGAACGTGCAGTACGCGATCAAGGACGGCACGGTCTATGTGCTGGAGGTCAACCCGCGCGCGTCGCGAACTGTGCCCTTCGTTGCCAAGACCATCGGCCGGCCCATCGCGAAAATCGCGGCCCGCATCATGGCCGGCGAGAAACTGGAAGACGCCTTCGCCCATTACGGCGCCATGCCCGACCCCAGGAACCCCGGTCACATCGCGGTCAAGGAAGCGGTGTTCCCCTTCGCCCGCTTCCCCGGCGTCGACATTTTGCTCGGGCCGGAAATGCGCTCGACCGGCGAAGTCATGGGCCTCGACCGCGATTTTGCGTTGGCCTTCGCCAAGAGCCAGCTCGGCGCGGGTGTCGACCTGCCACGCTCAGGCACGCTGTTCGTCTCGGTGCGCGACGAGGACAAGAAAGGCATCCTGCCGGCAGTCAAGCGCCTCGCCGGCCTCGGCTTCAAGGTCATGGCGACCTCCGGCACCGCCCGCTTCCTCGCCGAAAACGGCGTCGTCGCCGAGAAAATAAACAAGGTGCTGGAAGGCCGCCCCCACATCGAAGACGCCATCCGCAACCGCCAGGTTCAGATCGTCTTCAACACGACTGATGGCCAGAAGGCGGTGTCGGACTCCAAGTCGCTCCGCCGCGCCACGCTGATGCAGAAGGTGCCGTATTATACGACGCTGTCGGGCGCGGCCGCGGTGGCGGAGGCGATTGCGGCGCTGAAGGCGGGGAGCCTGGAGGTCAGGCCGCTGCAGGAGTATTTTGCGTGAGCGATTAGCTTTCTTCTCCCCATTAAACGGGGAGAAGATGCCGGCAGGCAGATGAGGGCCAGCGCCGTCCGCTCAATTTTATGCGCTACGCATCCCAAATAATTCAGATATTCTTGCGCTTTGGGACGAGTCGGGCGGTCTTTAAATGCTAACCAATATTCAACCAACGCGGTCGCGTTTGGTAATGGCTTCTAGCGGAAGTATCTCAATTGATGCAAATCAAGAAGAGCGCCTTTTAGCGATCAAAGGCTCCGTAATTTCGTACATTACGCAGAAATTAGGGCACCTCCCTACAGATATTATATCTGCAGATCAGTATGAAAGCCTTGATGGGGCTCTATCTATCGAAACCCTGAAAATCGATTCTGGCAGTATTTGGGCTATACGATTTTCCGAGCCAGACGATCAAACACCAGGTCGTTCCTGGAGCGTCGAAATAAGCGTTGGAAAATTTAATGGAGAAATACTTGTTGGATTCAGGCTAAATTGTTTTTCCAGAAACTATGACTTCGACTTCAACAACAGCGTTCCAAGGATACTTAGGTCTCTTGTAAATAACTTCTCTTGTAGTGACTATGGATATAAACTATCCCAGAAACCAATTACGATACAGAGCAATTCTGATTCCGAATTCCTTTATAAATTGATAAATAATGGAAAGAGGTGGAGAAATATAGTCGTGGTTTCCTGCGATGACAATTTCGACTCTCTGGTTAATTATACCGGATTGGCGTACAAATTAAGTGGCGCCGCACACGTCGCGGCAATTACCCCCTCTGCGTCTTTTCACCTATCTTCGCTGATTGGCAAAGAGCTTTCCGTTTTCGATCGTGCCGTCAGGCTATACAGACCAAATTTCTCTGAAGAAGATCAGCTCACGCGCCATCCTCTCATACTTAGGAGGCAAATAGACAAAGTCCCCATAATCATAAGAAGGAAATTTGAGGAGGCGATACAGCGCGATTGCTTTAGGATGTCAATCGAGCGAGACGGCTTAGCTAAGGTAGTACCGAGCTTCGTGGACATACGATTAGCTGCATCAAAGGCTAGATTGACTGCTTTGGATCGCCATAGATCTTCAAACGACGACCTACTGACAGCTGAGATAGAAGCGAGAAAGGCTGCGGAGTCGCAATCTGAATCAGCTATGTCAATGGCAATTCAGGAGGAAGAACTTAGGAAAGAAGTCGAGTCCGAGAGAGACAACTATCGAGCGCAGCTTTATTCGATGCGTAATCGCGCTGAAGTATTAGAACATCGCTTGTCTATGGCCGGCGAACAGGTTGAGACCGGCACTCGCCCTACAACTTACGACGACGTTTCGCCTTGGGTCGAGGAGAACTTTTCGGGCAAGTTGGTACTGCATCCTAGGGCAAAGAAGGCATTGAAAAATGCAGCCTACGAAGACGTCGGAGTCGTTTGCGAGACCCTGTCCCTTCTGGCTAACGAATATAGAAAAGTTTGCCTTGGCGAAATGCGCAAGGAAGAATTTGACGGGATAATTTCAAATAAGCATCTCGATATGAGTGGATCAATAAGCGAAGAAAGAGCCAGAGAGTTCGGCGAAGAATATTTCATAAGTTGGAGAGGGAAGAAAATATTCTTGCACGGACACATTGAAAAAGGGAAATCCAGAGATGAAAGGTATTGCCTTAGGGTTTATTTCCTTTGGGAGCCGGAAGACAGCTTGATCGTAGTTGGTTGGTTGCCGTCTCACTTAACCAATCGTTTGACTTGAATCTGCATCGATCGTGGTTTTTTGCGCCTAGTCGATGTCAATTGCCTTTCCCTCAAGCCACCGCCACGCACTCAATCTCGATATCGAACTCCATCGGCCATGACGCCACCGGCACGAAGGTCCGCGATGGCGGGTTTTCGGGAAAATGCCTGGCATAGACCCGGTTGATGGCGTTGTAGAAGCCGGAATTGACGGCGTAGATGCGCACCATCACCACATTGTCCAGCGAAGTGCCGGCCGCTTCCAGGCAGTATTTCAGCGCCTTCAGCGACGCTTCGGTCTGCGTTTCGATGTCGCCCTTGACCAGCCTGCCGGTCGCGATGTCGAGCGGCGGGGTGCCGGACACGAAGACCAGCCCTGCGGCCCTGGTCACCAGCGACAGCGGCACGCCCAGCGTGCGCACCGCCGCCGACAGCACCGGCACTTCGATGATTTCCTTCTTCATGGCAATCCTCCCTGGGTTTGCAGCAGGCTGCCGCTTTAGTTCTCATGAAGAGGACCCCCACCCCCAACCCCTCCCCACAAGGGGGAGGGGAATGCCGCCTGCGCCGACACCCGCAAATTGCCGACGGTTCGGCATTGAGTTCGGGTCTGCGCAGCCTTGTCACCCTCCCCCTTGTGGGGAGGGGTTAGGGGTGGGGGTCCTCTTCGCAAAAAAACTATAGGTGACAACCCTGTGGTTGATGGAGAGATTATCCTGCCACCCGGCGAACACCAGCGCCGACGCTCGGTTTGCTTAGAGAAAACCGATGAACCGTCCGGCGAAAAGCACGGAAGTCCACAGCAGAATCGAGAGCACGGCCAGGGTGGTCCCACCTGCCGGTTCGTCGCTGCCTGTTGCGCGGCAAAAGCGTAGGAAGGCGAGCAGGTTGACGCCGGCAACAAGGATGAGTGTCATCTTGGCGAGGAAGATCGGCATCGCCGCATAGGTGCTCGCCCTTACTGAAAACAGCAGCAAGCCTGTGACAAGCGCGCCCGCGAACGCCGCCAATGCAATGCGGCGCAGCAGCGCGACGAACGCCGCATACGGCAGCGAGCGGAAGGCGCCGCAGATCCTGAGGTCCATGAGAACGACGCTGGTCAGCAGCGCGCCGATCGACATGATGTGGAGCGCATTGACCACGGGGTAGGCAACGAAGGACGCCTTCAGCCAACGCGCGAAGGCAAGTTGCTCGATACCGGCGAGGAACTCCGACATCTACGCCGGTGGCACACGCTCGGGATGGACATCGTATGTCTCGCCATTGACGATGATGCGCACCGCCTTCATGCGCTTTTCGGTCGCCTCGAGCGAGCGGTTGCCGATCGCGGTCACCTCGTCGCCGACCTTGGCAACGTCCTCCGTGAAGCCGGCGGCGATCGTGCGGGATGCCGGCGCCAACTCCACCCGCCAGGCCTGTCCCTCGGCGTCGACATCCAGCGTGGCATGCGGATTGCCGATATAGATGGCCGTGATCTTGCCCCTGAGTTCGAAAAATCCGTCCTGCGTCCACGACCAGCCGTGATGGGCATAGGCCGCGGTGCCGGCGACGAGGATCACGGCCGCCGTCAGCGCGACGCCGCGAATTGCGTTGAAAGGTGACTGCATCGCTGGTCTCCTCGGTTCATTCAGCAGGCAATCGAGAGTAGGACACGGCACGGCAAGGTCAAATCACATCGGGCGAAAGACCGGTGCCGCCAGGGCCAGCTTGGGGTGCTTGGTTTTGCCAAACGGGCTGGCATCCACCGCAGCACTCTACGGCTCCGCCGTAGAGCGCGGACTTGAACGCCTTCAACCCTGGTGCGCGACCGCCAGCTCCTTCACGTGCCTTTCGTGCATCTTCAGCGTCGGCAGCGTCTTCTTGGCGAATTCCTTCATCGCCGGCTCGTCGCCCGACTTTGCATAGGCGCTGAACAGCGCGACGGCTTCCTTGTGGGCGTTGGTCTGCATCTCGATGTATTTCGCCTGGAACTGACCGCCGCTGGCGCCCTTCAGCTCATCGAGCATCTTCTGCTCCTTGGGCTGCAGTGCCGGACCGGAAGGCGCCGTGGCCGAGGTTGTCTGGCCCAGGCTGAGAGCCGTCTTGAAATCCTCGCCGGCCTTGGTGTGATCGGCGATCATCTGCTTGGCGAACGCCTTGACATCGGCGTCAGTCGCCTGCTGCTCGGCGAGCTTGCTGGACTGGATCTCGAACTCATTGGCGCTTGGCACCATTTTGATGAAGGTCGAAGTGTCGACCTTGGTCGTGGCGACAAGCGGCGTCGACTGGGCAAAGGCGGGCGCGCCGCCCAGCAATGCCGCGGCGGTAAGGACAAGAAGGGTCTTCATGGCATGTCTCCGGGTTTGAACTATCCCTCGGACATTCCAACGCGGTAAAAGCGACGAGGTTGCGCGAACATCTTTTCTCGCCAAACGACGGCACCTCAATGGCAGCACGCCTCGCCATATTGCAGCTGTTCGTGCCAGTTCGGCCGGCCTTCCGGCGTGAAATCCATCAGGTTCCACAGGATCTCGCAGGTGCCGATGGCGCGTGGGTCCTTGCCGGGCTCCGGTGCCGCGAAGCCCAGCTCGGAAGACCAGAAATGGCGGATGCCATCCGCGTCGCGATGGAACACCGACAGCAGCGGGATCTGCGCACCGTCGGCATCCTCGGCATTGTAGTCGCGCTTGAAGCTGTTGTTGGCCGAGGACACCAGCCGCATGTTGCGCCAGCCCCTGTCGCGGCCGAGCGTGATCAGGTTGTCGAGCGCGGTCTTTGCGACCACCGCGAAATTGAAGCCGGCCGCCTCGAGATGCCCGACCGCGCCGTCGAACTGGTCGAGCAGCGCCGTGCAGGACGGACATGGCTGGTCCGGGCGGGCAAGCTTCGCCGTGCCGCCGCTGGTTGCCACGTCGCGCTTTTCCTGCGGATGGCGCGGAAACATCATGTTGTAGAGGATCAGGCTGTCCTTGCCCGGCGCGAACAGCTCCGAAAGTTTCATCTTCGCGGGCCTGCCTTCGGCGTCCAGCCCGTCGAACTCATAGTCCTGGCGGATCAGTCCGCCCGGCGGCAGCGCCCGCCGGGCCTCGGCCACGGTCTCCATGGCGCGGCGCAGCTCGATTTCCTTTCGCAGCAGTTTTTCACGCGCGGTGCGGTATCTGGCGGATTCGTTGGGAAAGGTGATCATGACAGTCTCCTTGGGTCGTCGCGCCGGCGTCCCGGCACGGTTGCCTCTGCGACCCAAGGACGTTTCGCGGCGGCCGGTTCCGACATTTGCGTGAGCGCGGCGGCGGAGCCTTCCCGAAAAGGTTGGACGGACGCTACCGCGCTGCCGGCACCGGGCAGTCGGTGTCGGCATCCTTGCAATTGAGGTAGCCTTGCAGGTCCTTCAGCCTGTTGTTGGTGAGGGATGCCTGGCAGGAGGCAACGACCATCGGATACATGCTGCCCGCATCGGCAGGCGGACCGCCCTGGAAATTGCATTCGGCGTCGCGGAAAGCGACCCAGGCGCGCTGCGCATTGACCAGCAGCTTCTTCGACGCCGCATTGTCCTTCAGCCTGCCCTCGATCTGCCTGTAGGCGTCGTTGAGCTTCTTGTCGGCCGCGTCGAATGCCTTGCCGGCGCACGCGTTCATGGTCGCCTGGTCCTGGGCGTTGGCGCAGTCGTCGGCGGCCCGCGCGGTGCCGGCATAGAGCGGAACGGCAAGTATCAGGGTGGCAAGGCTGGAGAGCAGAAACCGCATCATGTTTCCTCCGGTTCAGCAACGCCCCACGCCGGCGAAGCTTAGCAACCGGCCGAGTGCAGGCAAGATGCGGCCTGCCGCGTTGGTGGACAGCTCCTTTACTTGCCCGGTTCTCGCGGCAGCTCGGCAAGACGCGCCGCAGGATGACAGCGGCCTCACCCCTTGACGCCACCGGCGGTGAGACCGGAGACGATCTTGCGCTGGAAGATCAGGACCAGCACCACCAGCGGCACCGTGACGATCACCGAAGCTGCCATGATGTTGCCCCATGGGATCTCGAACTGCGAGTTGCCGGAGAGCAGCGCGATCGCCACCGGCACGGTCCGCTGCGCGTTGTTGGAGGTGAATGTCAGGGCAAAGAGGAATTCGTTCCACGCACCGATGAAGGCCAGCAGCCCGGTGGTCGCCAGCGCCGGCCACATCAGCGGCAGGAAGACTTGCGTGACGATGATCCACGGCGTCGCGCCGTCGAGGATCGCCGCCTCCTCGATCTCGACAGGCAGGTCGCGAACGAAGGTGGTGAGCACCCAGACGGTGAAGGGCAAGGTGAAGATCATGTAGGAGAAGATCAGCGCGAACAGCGAATTGTAGAGGCCGAACATGCGGACCAGTTCGAACAGCCCGGCCAGCAGCGCCACCTGCGGGAACATCGAGACCGACAGGATGGTGAACAGCAGGGCCGAGCGGCCGGGAAAGCGGATGCGTGCCAGCGCATAGGCTGATGTGACGCCGAGCAACAGCGACAGCGCAACGACCGCGCCCGAGACGAACAGCGAATTAATGAGATTGCGCACGAAGCTGCCCTCGGTCAGCACATTCCGGTAGTTGGCAAGACTGACCGTCGTCGGCCACAGATCGGCTCGGAACAGATCGGTGCCCGATTTCAGGCTGGTGACGATGGCGTAGTAGAACGGGAACACCGCGACGAAGACGATTGCGCCGACCAGCAGGTAAAACGCCGTGCGCTTCAGGATCCACATGTCAGCGGCCTCCGTCCAGGCTGATCCGGCCGACCCGGATGGTGACGATGGTGAGCAGAGCAAGGATCAGGAAGAGCAAGGTCGAGGCGGCGGAGCCATAGGCGAACTTGTCGAACTCGAACAGGTTCTCGCGGGCGAACACCGACATCGACTTGGTGTGCACATTGTTGGGCGTCAGCACATAGATCAAGTCGAAGATGCGCAGCGCGTCGAGCGCGCGGAAGATCACCGCCACCATCACCGCCGGACGGATCAGCGGCAACGTCACCCACCAGAAGATCTGCCACGGGTTGGCGCCGTCGAGTCTGGCCACCTCGATGATCTCCCTCGGCAGCATCTGCAGCGCGGCCAGGATCAGCAACGCCATGAATGGTGTCGTTTTCCAGATATCGACGATGAGGATCGCCGCCATCGCCGTGTCGGCGTTGGCCGTCCAGGCGATCTTGGCGCTGGTCAGGCCGAGGTTGAGCAACACGACGTTGATGATGCCGAACTGGTCATTGAGCATCCACTGCCACATCTTCGCCGAGACGATCGTCGGGATGGCCCAGGGGATCAGGATCGCCGCCCTGACGATGCCGCGGCCTGGGAATTTGGCATTGAGAACCAGCGCAACGATCGTGCCGAGGATCGTCTCGCAGGTAACCGAGATCACCGCGAAGCGCACCGTATTCCAGACGGCACGCCACCAGACCGGATCAACGAGCAGACCATCGTAGAGGACCCGCCCGCTCGGCATGCTGAACACCGAGAAATAATTGCCGAAGCCGACCCATCGGCGCGCGTCGAGGTCGGCCAGCGAGGCGTCGGTGAAGCTGAAATAGACCGTGCGGACGAGCGGCCAACCGGCCGCCGCGGCGAGCACCAGAAGCATTGGCGCCAGGAAAAGCCAGGCCGAGCGAACGCGCTGAGCCGTCAACGACGAGTGCGCAGCCCTGGCTGTTTCAGGTTCCATTCTTATCATCTCGCACTCGCTCGTTGCGGCTCCGCCAGGCGGATGCCCCAGCATCGTCGCGTCACCAGCCTCGGCCCTTCAGCTTGGTCAGCATCGCTTCGAGGTCGGCCAGATTGTCGGTGGCAGTGCCGTCGCCCGAGAGCGTGTTGTGAACGGCGTTCCAGAACTGGCTCGACGCCTCGTTGTATTTGATCCTGGTCGCGGCCGAGGGGCGCGGCATCGCGTTGAGAAAGATCTGCTTCCAGCGCGGAACGATCGGCTGTTGCCGGGCGATGTCAGCATCGTCATACAGCGCCTGGATGGTCGGCAGGTTGGACGTCTTCAGCGTGCGGTATTTCTGCATCGCGGGCGAGGCGATGAACTTGACCAGCTCGATCGCGGCATCCTGATGCTTCGAATATTTGGAGACGGCGAGGTTCCAGCCGCCCAGCGTCGCGATCGGCCGGGCGCCTTCGCCCGTGCCGGCCGGCAGCGGCGCCACGTCGAATTTGCCCTTGATCGGCGAGCCCCCGCCGTTGCCGAGCGCGTAGGCATAGGGCCAGTTGCGCATGAACACCGCGTTGCCTGTCTGCCACACGCCGCGCGATTCCTCTTCCTGGTAGGCAAGCACGCCGGGCGGCGCGATGGTCCCGACCCAGCCCTTGGCCATATCGAGCACCGCCGCCGCATTTGGGTTGTTGATGGAGATGGAGCCGTCCGGCTCGATGATCTGGCCGCCGCCACTCGACATCACCCATTCGAGCGCATTGCAGGTCAGGCCCTCATAGGCGTTGCCCTGGAAGACGAAGCCCCAGATATCCCGATTGCCCGCCGCACGCTCCCCGTCCATGACCAGCTTGGCGGTGCCTGCCAGCTCCTTCCAGGTCGCCGGCACCTTGGCGCCGTACTTGTCGAGGAGATCCTTGCGGTAGTAGAGCGCCGGCGCATCGGTGAAGATCGGCAGCGCGACGAGCTTGCCGTTGACCGTCTGCGACTGGATGATCGACGGGAAATGGGCGCCGACGACATCCTTGGTCGCGGCGGTCAGATCGACGAGCTGGCTGGCGAGCTGCGGCGCCCAGATCACGTCCGTCTGATAGACGTCGATGTCGCTGTTTCCCGCGGCGAGCCAAAGCCGGTATTGGCCGAACTGGTCGGTCCCGGACGTCGGCATGACGACGATGCCGACTTTGTTGCCGCTGTCCTTCTCGTAACGGTCGAGGATCTCGCGCAGCACCTTGATGCCGTCGCCCGTATCGCCCGAGACGATCGACAGCTCGACGGCCTGCACGGGCGTGCCGACCAGCATGGCGGCCGTGCCGAGCGCCAGAAATGCGTGAAAAAGCTTCATGATGGTGGATGTCCCTCCGCAGCCGTGCGGCGGAAAATCCTCCCACGCACCGGCAGCTTGTCAGACCCCACCCTGCAATGAATGCGGAGCGACGCTTTGGGTTCCCAAATCACGCGGCTGGAACGGTTTCAGCCGTGCGGCGGAACCAACGTCTCGTCGAGGATCTTGCGCAGCCGGATGTCGTTCAAACCCGCGGACGCGTTTCAGGCATCGCGCTCAGGCGTCGGGCTGCAGGCGGCGTCGCTGACGGTCGACACCAAGGCCGGTCGCCTCGAGCAGGCCCTTGCGCTTGGCGTCGAAATAATAGCCGGTCTGATAGAGCCAGTCGGCCTTCTTGGCGTTGCCGCCGGCCACCAGCCAGGCGCCGCGCAGATATTTGACCGCGTATTTCAGATTGGTCTCGGCGTCGAACAGGCCCTTGGCCGGTCCGTCATAGCCCATGCCGCGCGCCGTCGCGTGCTTGATCTGCATCAGCCCCCAATGGCCATTGTTGTAGGCTTTCGGGTTGAAGGTGCTCTCGCGGTTGACGACGTGGCGCACCAGGTCCACCGGCACCTGATAGAGGGCGGCATATTTCTCGATCAGCCGTTCGACATCGCCACGCACGCCCGTCGAGCGTTCTTCGGTCGGCCCGAACGGACCCTGCACCAGGGCGGCCGGGTTCTGCGGCACGATATAGGCGACCTGCTGGACGCCGGACATCCGGTCGCCCTTGGCGGTCGCCGGCATCACCAGCCCCGCGGTCGTATAGGTCTCGGCAGCCCGGATCGGCTCGCCCGCACTGGCCGGCGCAGGCGCCTGCCAGGCATTGGCGGTCATCACGGCAGGCACGGCTGGTGCCGCCGGCGTCGAACCGGCAAAGGCGGCGGTCACTGCCGCCGGTTGCGCTGCGGGATCGAGCGGCAGCTCGGCCGTCTGAACGGGCGCGATACCGGAGGATTCCGGCAGCACAAAAACCGTTTCCGGCAGCGGCACGGTGAAGCCGGCGTCAGTGCCGGCGACGGTCGCGGTTTCGGTAAGAGCCGGCGCGGACTTCATCTGCGAGGTCGACGTGCAACCGCTGATGCCGGCGGCGGCCAGGATCACGCCGATCGCGATAAGGTTGAATTTTGCTGGCAAGCCGAGCTCGGGTCCGATTTGTCGGGGTGTTAAGAAATCCCTTACACCAGCGACTCATGACCGGCAATCGGGGCCACCGGCTGGTTTTCGGGTGGCGAGACTTGGCCCCCGATGCCATATTGTTCTGGATATGTACTGGGGCGAATCCCGGTTTTCGCCACTTTGCGGAAAGGAACGCATCATGGACACGACCTCTTCGATCACGGCCGGCCACGCAGTGTTAGAAACAGTGATCGGTTTCATGGGCATTGCCTGGAGTGAGAAGGGCCTGATCCGGCTCTGTCTACCCGAACGCAGCCGCGAAGCGGTGCAGCGGCGCTTGCTGCGCCATGGCGGCGTTTCCGCCTCCACCGCCCAGCCGCCATGGGTGGTCGAGCTGATCGCCTCGATCAGGGCCTACGCGGCGGGCGAGGACGTCGATTTCTCCGGCGTGCCGGTCGATCTCGACGGCGTCGACGATTTCCGCCTCGCCATCTACGACGCGGCGCGAAAACTCTCCTTCGGCGAAACCACCACCTATGGCGAGTTGGCCAAGGCGGCTGGCCATGCCGGGCTGGCTCGCGAAACCGGGGCCGCCCTCGGCGCCAATCCGGTGCCGCTGGTCATTCCTTGCCACCGCATCCTAGCGGCCGGCGGCAAGATCGGCGGCTTCTCGGCGCCGGGCGGTTCGGTCACCAAGGAGAAGATGCTGGCCATGGAAGGCGTGCGGGTCGGCCCGCCGCCACCGGCGCAGGTTTCCTTCGGGTTCTGACGCGGTTCTAGTTGTTGTGGAAGAACCGCCTGCGGAAATGCCGGTCGTTGTCCGGACGCTTGCAGTTATAGACGGGACAGGACTTGGTGTCGGCGCTCGGCACGTAGGCGCGCGTCCTCACCTCGCCCATGGTGCAGAATTGCTGGCTCTGCACATAGCGGTCGTAGAGCGGCAATCCCGGCACCCGCGTCGACTGGTAGCGCAGGATGACGGCGCCTTGCCGGGCTATCGTCGTCTGAACCTTGCCGCAGCTCATATGCGTCGGATCGTAGCGCGAGATCGCCTGCGCCTCGGCCGCCACCAGCGTCAGGCAGGCGGCAAGCAGAATGGTTTTCATGGTCCTCTCCCCTGATCCGCCGCTCGAGGACAGCGTGACCTGCCGCAACGTTTTCAGCAGATTGGGGCAGCCGTTGGGCAGCCCCTCGATCACGGCTTTCTCACGCAGTCTTGTATTTTATGCGAAACCAGCCTATATGCCTTCCATTGATATTTCGGCCGATCGATCCGGGCCTCGCGATCTTCGCGTTTGCTGACGTCTATCTCCAAAATCTCGATGCACACCGGCTGGACTTCGGTCTGGTCAAACTAAAGCAAATGTTGAAGGACTATTAAAAATGGCAACTGGAACGGTCAAGTGGTTCAACGCCACCAAGGGCTTCGGCTTCATTCAGCCTGACGCAGGCGGCGCGGACGTTTTCGTCCATATCTCCGCTGTCGAGCGTGCTGGACTGTCGACCTTGGTCGAAGGCCAGAAGATCAACTTCGAGATCGAGCAGGACCGCCGCACTGGCAAGTCGTCCGCTGGATCTCTGAGCAAGGCAGCCTGATTTTGCGATAGCGCGCGCCGGGCGAGAGCCCGGGGCGCGCGGCAAGTCACGGATGTACTGATAGTCGCGCGAGAAGCGCGCCGGAGCGGAAAGACCCGACAAGCTGGATCAGCAGATAGCTGCCAGCCCGGACCGGACGCTCCCGATCAGGCTACCAAGCATGGAAGGCGGGATTTTTCCCGCCTTTTTGCTGCCTGGGGTTTAACGCCGACGGCCAGGAGCTATAGTCCCACCTCTGGTGACACTTTTGACCCAATTTGTGGTACTATTCAGCCATGACCAAGCTTGAGCAAATCGAAAAATCCGTCGCCGAACTGAGCGCCGAGGAACTGAAGGCCTTTGCCGCCTGGTTCGAAGCGCTTCGGGCGGACATGTGGGATCGGCAGATCGAGGCCGACTCGGGCCGATTGGACAAGCTTGCCGAACAGGCACTGGCTGACCATCGCGCTGGCTGGACCCGGCCACTGTGAATCACGTCGCCTCCCCATCGTTCTGGGAGGCTTATGAAAAACTGCCATTGTCCATCAGGGCAAAGGCTGACAGACGTTTTGCAAGCCTGCGTTCTGATCCCTTTCATCCATCACTGCGTTTCAAACAAGTTGGACGATATTGGTGGGCGCGAGTTGACGACAATTACCGAGCTGTTGCCATCCGCATCAATGATGACGTGATCTGGTTCTGGATCGGCACCCATGCTGATTACGATCATCTCCTGAAGTAACCAATACTCCTGGCCAAGGCCGCAAGCCCGATCAGGCGTCGCGCATATCTCTGCGCCCAATCGGAGCAATGGCGATGGCGTAAGGACAAAAACTACCCCAGCCACTCGATCGGCACATGCCCCGGATCCGCCTCCACTCGGGCAAGCCAGGCGGCGACCGCCGGATAGGCGTCGAGCTGGAAGCCGCCCTGCTCCGCCGTATGGGTATAGGCATAGAGCGCGATATCAGCGACGCTGACCGCGCCGCCGGCGAAGAAGGCATTGTCTTCCAAATGCCTGTTCATCACGCCGAGCGCCTTGTTGCCGCGCTCCAGCGTCACCGCCAGCCGCTCCGGCGTCGCATCCGCGGCTCTTTCAGGGAAAGTCAGAAGCGCCTTGCGCACGGCGATGTAAGGTTCGTGGCTGTACTGCTCGAAAAACAGCCATTGATAGGCGAGTCCCCGCTCATATCTGTCGACCGGCAAAAAACGCGTTCCTTCGGCGAGGTAAAGCAGGATAGCGTTGGATTCGGCCAGGCGACGGCCGTCGTCGAGTTCGAGCAGCGGCACCATGGCGTTCGGGTTCTTGGCGACAAAGTCTGCTTTCCGGGTGTCGCCGGTGTGCGAACTCACCTCGACATTGGTGAAAGCAAGGCCAAGCTTGGCCATCAGCAGGCGCGGCTTATAGCAATTGCCGCTGTCGATCATGCCGTAAAGTATCATGGCTGTTCCCCGGAGCGCTGTCTCTGCTGTCGCGATTATCGCAGCGGCGGCGCCCTCAACCAATGATTTGTTTTGGTACGACGATCAGCGCCGCTGATACCGGCGACCTAGCCAAACAACGGGATGACATTGCCGACATTGCCGAGCAGCGTATCGATATGCAGCGGCTCTTCATCAAATATCGTGCCGGCAAGCGCCGGGCGGGCGAGAAAAAAACCCTGCAGAAGATCGACGCCGCCTTCGAGCGCGACGCGAAGATGGGTGGGTTGCTCGATGCCTTCGACCAGCACCTTGGCGCCGCGGTCATGCAGGCTGGAAACCAGCGGGCGGAAAAAGCGTTCGGCGGCTGCGTGGCGGCAGAACTCCGCGAACCAGATGCCGTCGATCTTGACGATGTCGGGCTTGAGCAGGTTCACCCGCTCTTCGGTCGAGTGCCCGGTGCCGAAATCGTCGATGGCGATGCGGATGCCGTCGCGCCGCATTTCGCGCGCCAACCGGGCAAGAAGCGTGTCATCGGCCGCCTGTTCGGTGATCTCGCAGACCAGCATGGCTGGCGCGAGGCCGAACTCGTTGAGATGCCTGGTCATCAGCCGGATCTCGGCCAGCGCCCGCCCGGGATGGTCGTTGATCAGCGGATTGTAGTTGAAGAACAGGTCGAGCCCGTCGACGCCGATATTGGAAAAATTCCTGAGGTGCAGCGCCCGGCACATGGTCTCCACAAACAGGCGATCCGAGGCGGCAATACTGTCGAAGAAAACCCGTGGCGCACCGGGTCGCCCGCCGCGGTGCGGCTCGATCAGGGCTTCGACGGCGACCGCGTGAAGGAACCGGCCACGCGGCGCGAAAATCGGCTGATAGGCGCTGCGCAGCCGGAACTCGCCATGGACGCCATATACGATGCCGACTTCGTCGACCCAGATCGCATCGCCGACATTGCGCCGCCTCTCAAGCCTCATGGCACCACCCTGCGTCCGAACGCCTTCACCTGCCGCGCCGAATGCGGTGCCGGGGCGGCAGCAGGCGCGTCGGCGGCGGCGGCGGCGGGGGCCTGCCTGTTCTTGTCGAAGACGCGAAAGCTGGTCGGCGCCAGTTCGGGCCGCGCCAGCACGAAACCCTGCACCATCGATGCTCCCGATTTCTCGGCGAGCTCCAATTGCCAGCTCTCCTCGATACCTTCGAACACCGTCCGGATGCCTTGCGCCTCGAAGCTTCTCACCATGGTGGTCAAAAGCGCGAAGCCGGCGCCGGATTCCATCAGCTGCGTTATCCAATAGGCATCGAACTTGACGATATCCGGCTTCAACTCCCTGACGCGGTTGATGTCGGAATCGTCGGCGCCATAATCGTCGACGGCGATGCGAAAGCCGTTGGCTTTCAGTGCCGCGACGAAACTGTGCAGGGTTGCCTGCGATGCCGAGCGCTGCTCGGTCACTTCGCAGACGACCCGGCGTGGATCGATGCCGGCCTCATGCAGCACCAGCCGCATTTCGCGCAAGGCGGCGTCGGCAACGGGGCGTTCGGTGAACACCGACGGGTCGAAATTGATGAAAATCGACGCCTCTTGTGGCAGGCAGGCGCCGGCGTTCAGAAGATGCAGCGTCCTCGTCAGCGCCTCGATATGCAAACGGTCGGCGGCTGGGCAGGTCGAGAAGAAATTCATCGGCGATTGCGGCTCGCCGTCGCGGAACGGCCGGATCAGCCCTTCGAACGCGACCACCGACAGTTTGCCTTCGTTGAAGGCGAAGATCGGCTGGAAGGCGCTCTGCAGCGTGTAGATGCCCCAGACACCGGTGGAGGTGCCGTCGTCCTGACGGATGATGTGGGCAAGCCCGATGCTGCGCGACACTGTTCCTCGCTCCGCGAACCGGCGGAATTGGTCTGCGATCCTGTCACTCAAGCCTCTACCGCTCGTTAATGAATTTATTGTTGCCGATCACCGGTCCCGATCACGGGTCATTGACGGCTGGATCAGCCGACAATGCTTGCACTGCGCGAAATCATGCGACATGAGAAGCGCCGCGGCCGCTCCTGGTCGCACCGATCTTCCATGGAGACGTTCAAGGTCATGGCTTTTCTTGCCGACACCCTTTCCCGCGTAAAGCCTTCGGCCACCATCGCGGTGACGCAGAAAGCGCGCGAGCTGAAAAATGCCGGCCGTGACATTATCGGCCTCGGCGCCGGCGAGCCGGATTTCGATACGCCTGACAACATCAAGAATGCGGCGATCGAGGCGATCCGCCGGGGCGAGACCAAGTATCCGCCGGTTTCGGGCATCGTGCCGCTGCGCGAGGCGATCTCGAAGAAATTCAAGCGCGAGAACAATCTCGACTACAAGCCCGAGCAGACCATCGTCGGCACCGGCGGCAAGCAGATCCTGTTCAACGCCTTCATGGCGACCCTGAATCCGGGCGACGAGGTCATCATTCCGCGTCCCTACTGGGTCAGCTATCCCGAGATGGTGGCGATCTGCGGCGGCACCTCGGTGTTTGCCGACACCTCGATCGACAACGGCTTCAAGCTGACCGCTTCTGTGCTGGAAAAGGCGATCACGCCGCGCACAAAGTGGCTGCTGATGAACTCGCCGTCGAACCCGTCGGGCGCCGCCTACACCGAGGCTGAACTGCGCGCGCTCGCCGACGTGCTGTTGAAGCACCCGCATGTCTGGACGCTGACCGACGACATGTACGAGCACCTGACCTATGGCGATTTTGTCTTCAAGACCATCGCCGAGGTCGAGCCGAAACTCTACGACCGCACGCTGACCATGAATGGCGTGTCGAAAGCCTATGCCATGACCGGCTGGCGCATCGGCTATGCGGCCGGTCCCGTCCAGTTGATCAAGGCGATGGATATGATCCAGGGCCAGCAGACATCAGGTGCCTGCACCATCGCGCAATGGGCCTCCGTCGAGGCGCTCAACGGCCCCCAGGACTTCATCGCCAGGAACAAGGCGATATTTCAAGGCAGGCGCGATCTCGTCGTCTCGATGCTCAACCAGGCGCGCGGCATCACCTGTCCGTCTCCGGAGGGTGCCTTCTATGTCTATCCGTCCTGCGCCCAGCTGATCGGCAAGAAGACAAAAGCCGGCAAGCTGATCGACACCGACGAGACCTTCTGCTCGGAACTGCTCGAGGCCGAGGGTGTCGCCGTAGTGTTCGGCTCGGCTTTCGGACTTGGCCCCAACTTCCGCATCTCCTACGCCACCTCGGAGACACTGCTGGAAGAAGCCTGCACGCGCATCCAGCGTTTCACGGCATCACTGACCTGACTAGGCCGGCACTTAAACAGTAAACCCGGCTTCACCGCCGGGTTTCTGATCGGGCCGTCAGCCCTGCTTCGCCTCTTTGGCCGAGCGCGCCTCGGACGGCGACCAGCAGCGATGGTGGGGAACGCTGCAATCGCCGCCGTCAGCGTCGCGGCGTTGGAGCCCGCCGGGCTCGGCTCTCAGCCGCCATATTGCTCCGAGGTCACCGCCTCCAGCCAATCGGCATGGACGCCGTCAAGGGCTTCCTGCATGGCGATATGCGTCATCTCCGATGTCGACGACGCGCCATGCCAATGCTTTTCACCGGGGGCGAACGAGATGACGTCGCCCGCCCTGATCTCCTGGACCGGTTCGCCCCATGTCTGCGCGAGACCGGCGCCCACGGTAACATAGAGTGTCTGACCAAGCGGATGCGTGTGCCAGTGCGTGCGCGCGCCCGGCTCGAAGCTGACCAGCGTGGCCCGCAGCCGCGCCGGCGGCTCTTTCTCGATGATCGGCGTCTGCAACACCCGGCCGGTGAAATACTTGTCTGGCGCTATGATGGTCGGCACGCTACCGCAGGCAATGATCTTCATGGTCGATGGTTCCTTGAAACGGAGGGCGACGGGTCGCCTATCCCAGTTTCGGCCGATCTGGAACAACGTGCAACAGCGTTCGACCGCCAGACGCCCAGCGTCCGAGCAGCGCGTGTCCGCGGCCGAGTGCCGGATTTCTATTTTTCTTGCCCTGCCGGCAAACAAGTGGGACGATGGCTTTGGGCAGGTAGCGAAACGAAAAGAACCGCCCGCGACGGTCGAACAGGCCGGCCGCCGCTCAGGACCGATTGACCACGCCTGAACCATGCATGCCAGTCGGTCCTACGGGAAACGCCTGAGTGGAGGTCAGTCATGGGTACTCGCGCCGGAGGACGACGCACGGGACCGAAATGCATTGCCATAGTCGGTCCCTTCGCAAGCGGTAAGACGACACTTCTCGAAGCCATTTTGGCCCGTACCGGCTCAATTCCCCGACAAAATCCCGTTTCATCAGGCAATACCGTTTCAGATTATTCGCCCGAGGCACGGGCTCATGCCATGAGCGTCGAGGCGACGATCGCCACCACCGAATTCATGGGCGAGCAGATCACCTTCGTCGATTGTCCCGGCTCCATCGAATTCTCCTTCGAGGCCGAGCCGGTGCTGGCAGCCTGCGACCTTGCCGTGGTCGTTGCCGAGGCCGACGAAAAGAAGATCCCCGCCCTGCAGCTGATCATGCGCAAGCTCGACGATCTCGGCGTGCCGCGCATCCTGTTTCTCAACAAGGTCGACAAGGCAATCACCGGTGTGCGCGACACGCTGAAGATGCTGCAGCCGGCAAGCTCGGTGCCGTTGCTGCTGCGCCAGATTCCGTTGCGCAAGGACGGCGTCGTCATCGGTTCGATCGACCTGGCGCTGGAGCGTGCCTACATCTATCGCGAATATGCCGAGAGCGAAGTGGCTCAAATTCCGGGCGACGAAAAGGCGCGCGAGCTCGAGGCACGCTTCTCCATGCTGGAGACGCTGGCCGACCACGATGACCAGTTGATGGAACAGCTGCTCGAAGAGATCGAGCCGCCCAAGGACGCCATCTTTGATGATCTTGCCGCCGATCTGCGCGATGGCGCGGTGACGCCGGTGCTGATCGGCACCGCCGAGAAAGGCAACGGCGTGCTGCGCCTCCTGAAGGCGATCCGCCACGACGCACCCGACATCGACGCGACACGCAAGCGGCTCGGCGCACCGGATGGCGCGGCCACCCTGGTCCAGGTGATCAAGACCATCCACACGCCGCATGGCGGCAAACTGTCGGTGTCGCGCATCCTCTCCGGCCAGGTCGTCGATGGCTCCGAACTCTGGCTGCCCGGCGGCGATACGGCCAAGGTCTCCGGCATCTACCGGATGCTTGGCAAGGATCAATCCAAGCTCACCATCGCCAAGGCCGGCGACACGGTGGCGCTCGGCAAACTGGACGAGGTCAAGACCGGCCAGACGCTGAGCTCGGTCAAGGGCGGCATCAAGCCGCTCATCGAGCTCGAGCCGCCGCAGCCGGTCTTCGCCTTCGCGCTGCGCCCCAAGGAACGCAAGGACGAAGTGAAGATGTCGGCCGCCATCCAGCGGCTGGCCGAGGAAGATCCCTCGCTTAGCCTGCGCCACAACCAGGACTCGGCCGAGACCGTGCTATCCGGCCATGGCGAGATGCATCTGCGCGTGGTGCGCGAGCGGCTGGAAGGCAAGAACCAGATACCGGTCGAAGGCCATGCGCCTGCGGTGCCCTATCGCGAGACGATCCGCAAGCCGGCGCAGCAGCGCGGCCGTCACAAGAAACAGTCCGGCGGTCATGGCCAGTTCGGCGACGTGGTGATCGAGATCAAGCCGCTGCCGCGCGGCTCCGGCTTCCAGTTCACCGACACCATTACCGGCGGCGTCGTGCCGAAGACCTACATCCAGTCGGTCGAAACCGGTGTGCGCGACTATCTGAAGTCCGGGCCGCTCGGCTTTCCCGTCGTCGATGTCGCCGTCAACCTGTCGGACGGCTCGTACCACGCGGTGGATTCCTCCGACATGGCCTTCCAGATGGCGGCCAGGCTGGCAATGAAGGAAGGCATGGCCGCCTGCTCGCCGGTGCTGCTGGAACCGGTGATGAAGGTTGAGATCGTCACGCCGTCCGATGCCACCTCGAAGATCATTGCGCTCATCCCGCAGCGGCGCGGCCAGATCCTTGGTTACGATGCGAGGCCCGGCTGGCCGGGTTGGGATGTCGTCGAGGCCACCATGCCGCAGGCCGAGATCGGCGACCTGATCATCGAACTGCGCTCTGCCACCTCGGGCGTCGCCAGCTACCGTGCCGTCTTCGACCACATGGCCGAACTCACGGGTCGCCTAGCTGACGAGGCAATGAACACCAACGGCAAGGCTGCCTGACCTGCAGCATCGTCAAACGCCTCGGTTCGAGGGGCAAAAAAGAAACGACGCCCAGCGGGGACCGGGCGTCGTTTTGTTTGCGGACCGTTTCCTTGGGAGGTAAAACGGCAGGTCCGCCGCATTGTGTATCGCCGAACTTCGGCGGATGAAACGGTTCGGACGCGGTAGCCGCCTGAGCCCGGGCCGAACGAGTGATGCCCCCATCTCCCGTCCGAACCACACCGCGTCCTATGGTCGGCGTAGCAGGCCGCGGACGTCCGCGATATGTTACCAGAGGTTACATGTCACTGTTACGCGGCAATTGTGATGGATTTTTTGGCCGACCCAGCAGGGCACAGGCAACAAAAAAGCCGGATCAATGAAGATCCGGCTGAGTTTGATTGGAAGTGCCTGTTAAGGCTAACCTCCAGAGGGGAACACTCGAGGGCGCTAATGGGAGGAGAACGCGCCCAGGAGATGATCTATATATGTGCTCATCATGCCCAAGAAACAAGCATCTATTTTGCAACACTCGCATGCAAAAAGACGCAGGCTGTGGTCTACCCCATTCCAAGAGCCAATAGGACCAGAAAAATCGTCAAAATGGAGCGCTGCACTGGGCAATTTCCACTACAGATTCGCCAATCGTCGCTGGTTCTCGGCTCGAGATGCCAAAACTGCGCAGTGACGTGGAAGCGGGCAGCAGGCGTTCATTTCTAAGGCAATCGGGAGGAAAGCTGCCATGCGGACGTTTTCGGCGATCGCCGGCAGTGCGGCCTTCTTCATTGCAGCCCCGGGCGTGATTGCCGGGCTGGTGCCTTGGCTGTTGACCGACCGCTGGGGCTTGCCGTGGTCGAACCTGCCGGGCTTTGTCCCTGCTGGCGGGCTCTTGATCGTCGCTGCGGTCGCTGCGTTGCTGCATGCCTTCGGCCGCTTTGCGCTCGAAGGGCTGGGCACGCCGCTCCGGTCGCGCCGACCGAGAGACTGGTGATCGGCGGCATCTACCGCCATGTCCGCAACCCGATGTATGTCGCCGTGCTTTCGATCATCCTCGGCCAGGCGCTGCTGTTCTCGAGCTGGACGCTGGTCGCCTATGCCGTCATCGGCGCGATCGCCATGGGCTCCTTCGTGCGGCTCTACGAGGAGCCGACATTGGCCCGCCGCTACGGCGCCGAATACGAGACCTACCGTCGCAATGTGCCTGGCTGGCTGACTCGCCTGACGCCTTGGCGGGGCTAGATTAGGTCAAGCAGAGCCACATGGGGTATGTTGAGATTCAGGTCAGGCCGAGCCGAGAGCGTGAGATTCCGAGAACCGGAACGGAGCGGACATTGGATCCGTGAGTACCGGAAGCGCAGGAAGCCCTCGTTCGCAGGCCCTCATCACCTGAATATCGATATGCCCCTCAGAAGGACCAGCTGCGCGCCTTGGCAATGATGAAATCGCGAAAGACGTGCAGCTTGGCCTGGTTCTTCATCGCGTCCGGATAGGCGAAATAGGTGTCGAAGGATGGCACTTCGGTTTCCGGCAGCAACTGCACCAGGT
This sequence comes from Mesorhizobium sp. M1050, assembly GCF_040318715.1. Lineage (NCBI taxonomy): Bacteria > Pseudomonadati > Pseudomonadota > Alphaproteobacteria > Hyphomicrobiales > Phyllobacteriaceae > Mesorhizobium > Mesorhizobium sp. M1050. The sequence continues at coordinate 102,614 of NZ_JAMYMV010000001.1, forward strand.
CGGAGTCCTTGCTGATCACGTAGTCGGGCAGCATCGCAATGCCGGCACCGCCTTGCACCGCGCGCTTGATCGACAATATGTCGTTGATCTGCAGCGTCGGCACCCTTTGTCCGCCTTCGAAATCGCCGACCGTTTCCAGCCAGTTCAGCTCCGACAGATGCGAAGGCACCGGCACGCCGAAGGTGACGATGCGATGAGCCTTCAGCTCGGCGACCGAAGCCGGCTTGCCGTACTTGGCGACATAGGAAGGCGCCGCGTAGAGGTGGAAGTGCACGGTGAACAGCCGGCGCTGGATCAGGTCCGGTTGCTGCGGCTGGCGCAGCCTGATGGCGCAATCGGCCTGGCGCATGGTGAGGTCGAGTTCCTCGTTGGCGAGGATCAGCTGCAGGCTGATTTCGGGATAGAGCTCGATGAACTCCTGCACCCGTTCAGTCAGCCAGCCGGCGCCGAGACCGACCGTCGTCGTCACCCTGAGCACGCCGGAAGGGCGGTCCTTGGTCTCGGTCAGCCGTGACTTGATGGTTTCCAGCTTCATCAGCACGTCATGCGCCGTGCGGAACAGCATCTCGCCCTGCTCGGTCAGCACCAGCCCGCGGGCGTGGCGGTTGAACAGCGGCACGCCGACATCATGCTCGAGCGCGCTGACCTGCCGCGAGATCGCCGATTGCGACAGATGCAATGTCTCGGCCGCATGGGTAAACGACCCCGCCTCCGCCGCAGCGTGAAACACGCGTAGCTTGTCCCAGTCCAACGCCATGATTCCCCTCGTTCTGTTTTGGCGTCTGAATGAAAAATCAGGCTTTTACACGGCATTTCTAAGCCGTTATCTGAACTCTCTACTCGGCCGCTTCGCGGTGCACCTCAATGCCGGCCAGATATTTCTCCGCCTCGAGTGCGGCCATGCAGCCGAGTCCCGCCGCCGTCACCGCCTGGCGGTAGATATCGTCGGTCACATCGCCGGCCGCGAACACGCCGGGCACGTCGGTGCGGGTCGAATCCGGCGCCGTCCACAGATAGCCGTTCGGCTTCTGCTTCAGCTTCCCGGCGAACAGTTCTACTGCCGGTGCGTGGCCGATGGCCACGAATACGCCATCGACCTTGAGGTGCGACACCTCGCCGGTCACCGCATGCTTGAGCTTCAGCCCTTCGACCGAGGGCGGCAACGGTGTCTTGCCGGGACGGCCGGTGATCTCGTCGACGATCGTGTCCCAGATGACGCGGACATTGTCCTTCTTCAAGAGCCGCTCACGCAGGATGCGTTCGGCGCGAAAATCGCTGCGCCTGTGGACGACCGTCACGCTCTTGGCGAGGTTGGACAGATAGAGCGCCTCTTCCACCGCCGAATTGCCACCGCCGATCACCGCGACATCTTTGCCGCGATAGAAGAAACCATCGCAGGTGGCGCAGGCCGAGACGCCAAAACCCATGAAGGTCTGTTCGGTCGGGATGCCCAGCCATTTGGCCTGCGCGCCGGTGGCGATGATCAGCGCGTCGGCGGTGTAGGTGGTTCCGGAATCGCCCTTGGCACGGAACGGCCGCACGTTGAGATCGACCTCGGTGATGATGTCGTTGATGATGTCGGTGCCGACATGCTCGGCCTGCTTCAGCATCTGCTCCATCAGCCACGGCCCCTGGATCGGGTCGGCGAAGCCGGGATAGTTCTCGACATCGGTGGTGATCATCAGCTGGCCACCCTGCTGCAGGCCGGCGACCAGCATCGGCTTCAGCATGGCGCGGGCGGCGTAGACGGCCGCGGTATAGCCGGCCGGGCCGGAACCGATAATGAGAACAGGCGCGTGCTTGGTGGTCATTCAAAGCCTCTGCGGAGGGTTGCCGGCGATTGCGGCATGGAAAACTCGTCGCGCGTAATGTAAGTGTTGCCCACGACGCCAGCAAGGCAAGTTGGCGTTCGTCCCCGGAAAGCTTTGTCGCACCCTTGCGCCGTCTGAACCTGCGAAATATTCCGGGCAAGGGATGGAATGGACAGCGAAGTCGTTTAATTACGAAATCACGCAAGATCCTTGCGTCTTGCCACTGACTTCTCGAGAGCCCTCATGCCGCTCAAGGCCGACCTCGACGCCATCGACTGGAAGATCCTGCGCGAGCTGCAAGGCGACGGCCGCATGACCAATGTCGAACTATCGAGCCGCGTCGGTATTTCGGCACCGCCATGCCTGCGCCGCGTGAAGCGGCTGGAGGAAGCCGGCATCATCCGTGGCTACCGCGCTTTGCTCAACGCGCCGGCGCTCGGTCTCGATGTCGTCGCCTTTTGCCTGATCGGCCTTCATCATCAGGCCGACGCCGAGCTGCGCATCTTTGCCGAGCGCACCCGAGGCTGGCCGATCGTGCGCGACGCCTGGATGGTGTCGGGCGAATCCGATTTCCTGCTGCATTGCGTGGCGAGCGACCTCGGCGCCTTCCAGACCTTCGTCATCGAGGAGCTGACCTCTGCCCCCAATGTCGACACGGTGCGCACCGCGCTCACCATCCGCCGGGTCAAGGACGAAGGGCTGGTCTCGTTCGCACAGCCTTGAGTCGGTCGAACGGCGATGCGAATTCTCGGCTTCGCCACACCAGGGCCGCTTTGGCGTTCGATAGCCTCTCGTGTAGAAACCGGATCGTTTTGCCGTGCCCGCTCTGGTGGGTTTCCTGGAGCAATTCCGGGAAAAATGTGTAACGGTTTCCGTCCGGGATTGCTAAAAAAGAGATGGCGCAAGCAGCGCAATTTCCGAGAACAGGGTGCCGCGGGGTGAGATCATGACTCGATTTGCTAGCCCCGTTTCGGCGCTCATCATCTGCATGAACGAAGCCGACATGATCGGCCAGTGCCTGGAAAGCGTCGACTTCTGCGCCGAGATCATCGTCGTCGATTCAGGCTCGACGGACGGCACCCTGGATGTTGTTCAGGAGTTCATCGCCAAGGGCTACCCTATAAGGCTGTTTCACAATGATTGGCCGGGCTTTCCACGCCAGCGGCAATTCGCGCTCGATCAGGCCACGCAGCCATGGTGCATTTCGATTGAAGCCGATGAGGCCATCGACGACCTGCTCAGGCAGTCGATCATCGACGTGACGCAGCCTCGCAATGACGCCTTCGACGGATGGTACATAAGACGCCGCGACAAGCTGAAGGGCTATGGCTACGCGCACCGCTGGGTACTGCACAACAGGCTGCTGCGTCTTTTCCGCCGCGACAAGGCCACCATGGACCTCAACTTGCGGGTCCATGAATCGTTCGAGGTGCCGGGCGAAACCGGCACGATTGAAAATGGCGTGCTGCTGCATCGCCGCGAAATGACCGTCGCGGAGGACCTGGCAAGGGCCAACACCTATTCCGGCCTCAAGGTTGCCACGCTGGTCGAAAAAGGCAAGAAGCCTGGCCTCGTAAAACTTGTGCTGTCGCCGTTCGGCAACTTCCTGAAGTTCTATCTGGCCAAGCGCTACTTCCTGTGCGGCCGGCACGGCTTCGTCTATTCGATGATGGTGATGGTGTATTCGTTCGCCACCGAGGCCAAGCTTTACGAAGCGTCGCGAGACAACGATCCGGTGTGAGCCGTCACGGCTCGCCCGAAACGGCGCCGAGTGCCGCAATCGCGGCGAGCAGTCCGTCGAAATCCCCATGATCGCGCCAGGACCTGACGGTGAAATCCGGTTGAACAGCCGCTTGCCCGTCGACCAACCAGCCCTGCGACAGCCCGGCGCGCTGTCCCGCTTCCATGTCGGCCGGCTTGTCGCCCACGATCAGCGAACGTTGCAGATCGAGCCCGAGATGCTTGGCCGCTTCCAGCAGCATGCCCGGATTGGGCTTGCGCATAGGATGATCTGACATCGCGAGCCGGCCGGAACCCGCCTCGTGATAGGCGCAGGCGAGGACCATATCCACGAATGCATTTTCGGCACCCAGCAGTTCGAGCACGCGGCCATTGACGGCGGCAAAATCGGCCCAACCGTAATAGCCGCGCGCGATGCCCGACTGGTTGGTCACGATGACGACTGGGATGCCGGCCCGGTTGGCAGCGGCGATCACTGCGGCGATATCCTCGCGCAGTACTATTTCGCCCGGATCATCAGGATAACCGGTGTCGAGATTGATGGTGCCATCGCGGTCGAGGAACAGCGCCGGCGTGCCTGCGGAGAAGACCCTCGATCCGACCCGCTCGACCCATAGGCCGGGCTCCGCCAGCGGATAGCGGCCGGACGTCGCGGGGTCAGCCATTGCTGAGGCGCGCTTCGACGACCTCGCACAGATGGTGATAGAGGCACAGATGCCCCTGCTGGATGATCGGCGTCGAGGTCGACGGCACGTTGAGCAGGATGTCCGTCAGCGACTTCAGCTTGCCGCCGGTGTCGCCGGTCAGGCTGATCACCGTCATATCCATCATCCGCGCCTGTTCGGCTGCGGCGAGGATGCTCGGCGAGTTGCCACTGGTCGAGATTGCCAGAAGCACACCGCCGGCCGCGCCATGCGCCTCGACCTGGCGCGCAAACACCGTGTCGAAGCCATAGTCATTGCCCCAGGCGGTCAGCACGGCGGCATTGGCCGGCAGTGCTATGACATTGTAGGCCTTGCGCTCCTTGAGAAAGCGGCCGACCAGTTCACCGGCGATGTGGATGGCGTCGCTCGCCGAGCCGCCATTGCCGGCAATCAGCAAAGCTTTTCCAGAGGAAAGCGCCGTCACCACGGCGCTCGCCGCACGCTCCATCTCGCTGGTCAGGTCGCGCTCGACCATAGCGGAGATCGCAGCCGCGGAACGGACCAGGTAGTCGTTCAGATCAGACATGAAAACCTCAGTTGGTGATGCCGCCGGCACGCAATTTGCCAATGGTGCCGGTGGTGCTCTTGCCAGCGACGAGATCGACCAGCACGACCCGTCCGCCGGCCTTCTGCACCACATCGGCGCCGACGACGGTGTCGACCGTGTAATCGGCGCCCTTGACCAGAATGTCGGGCAGCAGCGCTTCGATCAGCGCTAAAGGCGTATCCTCTTCGAACACCACGACCGCGTCGACCGAAGCCAAGGCGGCGAGCACGCAGGCGCGGTCGTGCTGGTCGTTGACCGGGCGCCCGGCGCCTTTCAGGCGCCGCACCGAGGCATCGCTGTTGAGACCGAGCACCAGCCGGTCGCACTGGCTGCGCGCGGCGTGCAAGAGGCTGACATGGCCGGCATGCAGGATGTCGAAGCAGCCATTGGTGAAGCCGACGCTCAAGCCCTCATCCTTCCACGCCGCAACCATCCGTGCGGCCGATGTGGCATCGAGGATGGCGTCCTTGTGGGCGGTCGGCCCATGCGAGCGGAACAGTGCGCCGGTGAGTTCCTCGACCGTCAGTCGCGCGGTGCCGCGTTTTCCGACCACGACGCCGCCCGCGGCATTGGCGATCGAGGCTGCCATGACGGTGTCGGCGCCTGCGGCCAACGCCAGCGCAAAGCTGGCGATCACCGTGTCGCCGGCGCCCGAGACGTCGAACACTTCCCGCGCCTGGGTCGCGATGTGGCGCGCCTCGGTCGGACCGACGACGCTCATGCCCTTTTCGCTGCGCGTCGCGACGACGAAGTCGAAGCCGTGCGCCGAAATCAGCTGACGTGCCGCGCCGACGATCTCGTCATCGGCGAACACCGCGTGGCCGACAGCTTCGCCAAGCTCCTTACGGTTGGGGGTAATGGCGGTCGCCCCGGCATAGCGCGCATAATCACGCCCCTTCGGGTCGACTAGCACCGGCTTTCCCGCCTCGCGGCAGATGGCGATCAGGTCGGCGGCGACGCCGTCGAGCAGGATGCCCTTGCCGTAATCGGACAGGATGACGATGTCGGCGCGCGTCAGTGCGGCGCGGAAATGCCGTATCAGGCCGGCGCGCTCCGCAGCATCCAGCGGCTTGACCTCCTCCTCGTCGAAGCGCAACACCTGCTGGTTGAGCGCGCTGAAGCGGCTCTTCGACGATGTCATGCGGCCGCGCTCCTGCGCCAGGCCGGTCGTGTCGGCGCCAAGCTCGCCAAGCATCCGCAGCAGGCTGTCGCCTGCCACATCGGTGCCGATTACCGAGACGGGAACAGCGGTAGCACCGAGCGAAACGATGTTGGCCACGACATTGCCGGCACCGCCCATCGTCGAGGTCTCGCCGCGCCCGTGCAGCACTGGGATCGGCGCTTCCGGCGAGATCCGCTCAATGACGCCGTTGACGAAACGGTCGAGGATGAAGTCGCCGACCACCAGCACGGTGGCCTGGCCGAACCGCGCAATGGCGCGGTGCAGGGGCTCGGGAGAAGGCGGATTGTGCTTGATCATGTCATTTGCGGCGCGCGGGAAAAGTCGATCTCAGATAGGTCATAGTGCTCGGATTGCGAGGTCGGTCGGTCACGGCGAAGCCGATATACCGCAATTCCATGCAGCGCAACGGCAGGACATGATCGCAGCGGCCCAGGCGGTCAGCTCTTCTGCAGGGCGACATGGACGCCCAGCCCCACCAGCACCGCGCCGCCGGCCCGCTGCATCAACCGCTGTGCGCGGCTCGAACGTCGCAAGCGACCGATCACGGCACCGGCCAGGAACACGCAGACGACATCGGCCGACGAGAACATCAAATTGACTGTCGTGCCCAGCACGATGAATTGCAGCCAGACCGGAAACGCCGCCGAGGCATCGATGAACTGCGGCAGGAATGCCATGAAGAAGATCGCCGTCTTGGGATTGAGCACCTCGACGGTGATGCTCTCGAAAAAGGCACGTCGTGCCGATTTGCGCTCGATAGCGGGCAGCGCCGTATCGCCCTCAACACGCTTGCGAAACAGCGAGACGCCGAGCCAGATCAGATAGAGCGCGCCGACCAGCTTGACCGCCATGTAGAGCGTCGGCACGGCGTGAAACAGCACCGACAGACCCGCGGCTGCGGCGAAAACATGCACGTAGCCGCCCAGATGGATGCCAAGGGCTGCAGTGAGGCCGGACCAGCGGCCACGCGCCATCGTCTGCGCCGCGGCATAGAGCATGGCGGGGCCGGGGATGTAGGCGAAGATCGCGGTGGTGACGAAAAACGCCATGAGCAGTTCGGTCGACGGCATTTCCTTGTCCCTCACGATCATGCCGAGCGGCACAGACCGACTGAAGCGGAAGCTTTGCGGCACCACTGTGACGTCCGCTCCACCGCCTGCTTTATCGACAGCCCACCCTGCCTCCCCTATAAGGGCCGGAATCGGCAAGTGAAACGCGTATAGGGCCAGCAACATGATCATCGTCACGGGCGGCGCCGGCATGATCGGCTCCAACATCGTTGCAGCTCTGAATGCCGAAGGCCATGACGACATCCTTATCGTCGACGACCTCACCGACGGCCACAAGATCGCCAATCTCGCCGACTTGCAGATCGCCGACTATCTAGACAAGGATGATTTCCTGCCCCGCATGGAGGCAGGTTCACTCGGCCGCATCGAGGCCGTCTTCCACCAGGGCGCCTGCTCGACCACCACCGAGTGGAACGGCAAGTTCATGATGGAGGTGAATTATGCCTTTTCCAAGCGACTGCTGCATGCAAGCCAGGCACTGCGCGTGCCCTTCCTCTACGCCTCCTCGGCTTCCGTCTACGGCGGCGGCGCGGAGTTTCGCGAGGACCCGGCGCTCGAGCGGCCACTCAACGTCTACGCCTATTCCAAGAAGCTGTTCGACGACTATGTCAGGCGAACAGTGTTCGCCGGGCGAACAGTGTTCGATACCGACCATTCGCAGGTCGCGGGCCTGCGCTATTTCAACGTCTATGGGCCGCGCGAAGCGCACAAGGGCGCCATGGCGTCGGTCGCTTTCCACCTGGTCAACCAGGTCGAACGGGGCGAAAACCCGAAACTGTTCGGCGCCTATGACGGCTTCGGGCCTGGCGAACAAAGCCGTGATTTCATCCATGTCGGCGATGTCGCCGACGTCAATCTGTGGCTGTGGAAGCGGGATCTGAGCGGCATCTTCAATTGCGGCACCGGCCGCGCCCAGCCTTTCCGCGCCATCGCCGAAACGGTGATCGACACGCTGGGCAAGGGCGAGATCGAGTTCATCGAATTCCCCGACCATCTCAAGGGCAGCTACCAGAGCTTCACGCAAGCTGATATGTCACGTTTGCGCGCGGCCGGTTACAATGGCCAATTCCGGACAGTGGAAACCGGCGTCAGAGACTATGTCGAATGGCTGAGAGCCCAACGATCCTCGTGATCGGTCCACGCTGGGTGGGCGACATGGTGATGGCGCAGTGCCTGTTTTCGGCGCTGAAGGAGCTGCATCCCAACGCCGCCATCGATGTGCTGGCGCCGGCATGGGCCGCACCGCTGGTCAAGCGCATGCCCGAAATCCGCCAGCAGATCGACTTTCCGCTCAAACCCGGTGCGCTCGAATTCACGCATCGTCGCCGCTTCGGCCGCCTGCTGCAGGGCCGCTATGACATGGCTTTTGTCCTGCCGGGAAGCTGGAAATCGGCGCTGATCCCGTTCTTTGCCCGCATTCCGCGCCGTGTCGGTCATCTGCGCGAAATGCGCTATGGCCTGTTGACCGACATCGTACCGCTGCCCGACAGCGTCAAACGACGTACCGCACAGGCCTATTTCGGCCTCGCCCAAGGCGGTAGTTTCCGGGCGCCTCGACTGAGCGTGGACACGAAAAACCAGGTTGACCTGCTCGATCGCTTCGGGCTGACGCCGCAAAAATTCGCAGCACTGACGCCTGGTGCCGAATTCGGCCCGGCCAAGCGCTGGCCGAGTGAAAGCTATGCCGGCCTTGCCCGCGACTTCATGGGCAAGGGCCTGAAGGTCGCGCTGTTCGGTTCTAAAAACGACCGCGACGTGACGGCGGAGATCGCTGCACTCGCCCCTGGCGTCGTCGATCTCGCCGGCCAGACGCGCCTGGAGGACGCCATCGACCTGATTGCTGCCGCGAGGCTCGCGGTGTCCAACGACAGCGGGCTGATGCATGTCGCCGCTGCCGTCGGCACGCCGATCGTGGCCGTCTATGGCTCGACCTCGCCTGGGAACACGCCGCCGCTGGCCGACCACCGGGAACTTGTCTGGCTTGGCCTGTCATGCTCGCCCTGCCATCAGAAAATCTGCCCGCTCGGCCACCTCAACTGCCTGAAGACGCTTGAAGTCGGCCAGGTCGCGGCGGCGGCGGGCCGCCTGCTGGAAATCCCGGCCGCGGCATGAAGGTGCTGATCGTCAAGACATCCTCGATGGGCGATGTCATCCATACTTTTCCGGCTGTCGAGGATACCAGCCTTAACCGGCCGGACATAAGCTTCGATTGGTGCGTCGAAGAGGCGTTCGCCGGCATCGTGGCGCTGCACCCGGCGATCGACAGAATTCACACGGTGGCGATCCGGCGCTGGCGAAAGGCGCCGTTCGACGGTGGCACCTGGCGCGAGGCCGCCGCCTTGCGCCGAACCTTGCGCGAGTGCCGCTACGATCTCGTCATCGACGCACAAGGCCTGCTGAAATCGGCCCTGGTTGCAAGACAAGCCGGCGCTCCAATTGCCGGCTTCGACCGCTCCAGCGCGCGCGAACCGTCGGCAACTCTGTTCTACGACGTCGCCTATCCCGTGTCGCGCAACCTGCACGCCATCGAACGGACGCGGCAACTGTTCGGGCTGGCGCTCGGCTATCGGCCCGATCTTTCGACGCTGGATTCCGGAATTGTGCCGCCGGCCGGCACTCTGGCCGGCATCGCCGGGAAAACCGCCTTCCTGCTGCACGGCACCAGCCGAGAAGACAAGAAATGGCCCGTCCAGGACTGGATCGAGACCGCCCGGCTGCTGGTTGAAAGGGGAATGACGCCGGTCACCACCTGGTCGAACGAGCGCGAGATGGCCGTGGCCGAAGCGATCGCGAAAGCCGTGCCGTCAACGGTCGTGGTGCCGAAATCGCCACTGGCCGAGATCGCCGCCATCATTGGCCGCTCGACGCTGGTGATTGGCGCCGACACCGGGCTGACCCACCTCGCCAGCGCTTTCGGCCTGCCGACGGTTGCGGTGTTCCTGGCAACCGAGCCAGGTCTCACCGGCCCGCGCGGGCCCTATGCATCGACGCTTTTGGCAGCGCCTGGGGAGAGTGTGATTCCGGCGGAGGTGGTGGCGGAGGCAGAGAGGCTAACGGCACTTAAATCACAAGCGCCGGCATAGGACCTTGCAGAATTCGCTCTGGCGAGTCGAATAGCGTGGTTCTTCGAGAACCGGAGCGGAGCGTACTTAAAGTACGTGAGCACCGGAAGCGCAGAAAACCGCGCTAGTCGGCCGCCAGAGTAGAATTATCAAAGGTCTTAGATGAACTGCACCTGGACGATCTCATAGCCCCTGGCACCGCCAGGCGCGTTGACCTCGATGGCGTCGCCGACTTCCTTGCCGATCAGCGCGCGGGCGATCGGCGACGAGATCGAGATACGCCCGGACTTCACATCCGCTTCCTGGTCGCCGACGATCCGGTAGGTCTTCTTTTCCTCGGTGTCCTCGTCGACCAGCACCACGGTGGCGCCGAACTTGATCTTGTCGCCGCTGAGCTTGCTCACGTCGATCACCTCGGCGCGCGCGATATAATCTTCAAGCTCGTTGACACGGCCCTCATTGAGGCTCTGCGCCTCTTTGGCGGCATGATATTCGGCATTCTCGGACAGGTCGCCATGCGAGCGCGCTTCGGAGATCGCCTCGATGATGCGCGGCCGCTCTTCCTGCTGGCGCCAGCGCAGTTCTTCCTTCAATGACGCGAAACCCTCGCCTGTCATCGGGACCTTGTTCATAATGCCTGCCTTTCCTGCTGCCACCTCCGCATTTCGGGGGAAGCCTCGTCGATGAGTACAAAAAGAAAACGGTCCGGCAGCCTCGAGCCAACGGAACCGTGTCACCGCAATTTCCCTGAATATAGCAATATTCGCGCGTTTTTCACGCCCAAAAATTGGTTTTGCAAAAATCATCCCCGCTTTCATCAGTCGGGGGGCAGCCAGCGGGAGTGAGGGCCACGAAAAAGCGACCGCGATTGCTCGCGGTCGCTTCGAAGAGCCCTTGAGGCCGTCTCAACTCCTCATGAAATGGTCGATCTGCTCGGCCAGCATGCCGTATTCGCGCGAACCTTTGCCGGTCCGCTTCTCGATTTCCATCAGCTGCTGCTGGGCGCCGGCCAGATCGCCGATCTGCAGATGCGCTTCGCCGAGATATTCGCGCACCAGTGTATAGTTGGGATCGATGCGCAGCGCTTCCTCGTAATAGCCGAGGCCGACGGTGACGCGGCCGGAGTGGCGGTGCGAATAGCCGAGATAGTTGAGGATGCGCGGATCCTGCTTGTTGGCCGCGAGGCTGAGCACGGCAATCGCCTCATCATAACGCCCGGCCATCGCCAGCGCGTGGCCTGCATCATAGATGCTGTCGTCGTCGAGCATGCCTTCCTGGGGTGCGACGCACTTTTTCTTCTTCTTGTCCCAGACTTGGCCCTTCTTGCACTGAGTGACGGTCTCATCGCTGCCACCGCTGCCGGCAGCAAACGCCGGAACGGCAAGGAACTGCAGCGCGACAAGGGCAGTCGCAGCCTGGATCAGCATTCTTTTATGCATCGAAGCCTCCTGGAGGGGTGAGAATGCAACACTAACGCCGGACGGTTCGCATTTCATCCCGGAAAAATGCGTGCCGGAGAACATCAGGTGACGGATGCCGCAAATCCGCTATCATCAGCCAGAGTTTCGGCACTGGGAGACTGCTCGTGCAGCGGCGGCTTGAAAAGGACTGGGAGCTTTCGATCGGCCCCGACACCGTGCGCCTGTTCATTCTCAAGGCCAAGGCGCTGAGTGCCGCCGTCAATGAAGACTATGCCGATGGCGCCGAACACGAGGTCGAACTCGATGGCGAGTCCCATGCCAGCCATCATCATGACGGCCTTGCCGAGGAAAGCTCCGAAGACCTCACCGAGGAAGAGCTGCGCGAGCTGATCAACGACCTCAATGTCGATGAAGCCGCCGAACTGATTGCACTGGCCTGGGTCGGTCGCGGCGACTACGACGCCACGGAATGGGCGGACGCGCTTGCCACGGCGCGAGAGCGCGCCAACAAGCGCACCGCAAAATACCTGCTTGGTATGCCGCTTCTCGCCGACTGGCTGGAGGAAGGGCTGGAAGCGATCGGCGCGTAACGAGGTGGTTACCGTTCGTGATGCGGCGCAAGCAACCTCCTTGCGTCGGCGCCGTTGATGGTTATGGGGTCGCCTGTCTTTTCCCGAACATGCAAAATTGCGTTGATCATGGCCGTCACGGCCTTGCCGGTGGTGTCGGCAGACGCCCGGCATCGCCATCGACCTGCCAAGCCGCTGACGCCGCGGGTGGAGCAGCCGCTGACACAGCGGGTCGATCAGCCCTTGAAGCCGCGGGGCGGACTGCGCCTGAAACCGCGACGCCACCGGCACCACACACCGAACCAGACACAACAGGAGACTCAGGCTCCGCGGCCCTCGCCTGCCGATGTTCCGGTGCTGCCCGGGCCAGGTACTCCAGTGCCAAGTCCCATTCCGGTGCCCGAACCACGCCCGGCGGACACTGAGGCGCCGGAAAAGCAAAAGACGGAAGGGCCGAAAACCACCGGAGCATCCGACCGGTTCGATGACGAACAATCCCATCAGAAAAAGCAGGCACGCCCAGAGCCGTCGGCCACAGAGCCGTCAACCGATAAGGAAGGCGAGCCGGAGCTGCCAGCCGTTGCGCCGACGCCGACACAGAAACCTGACACCGAAAAAGCGCCCGATGTTGAGCCCCCAACAGTCGCCCCGCAGCCGCCGCAAAAGCCGGCCGATGCAGGCGACAACAAGATGCTGCCCGACCCTCGCTCGGCCGATCTGCCCGACGCCAAGATGCCCGCCGAGGAAGTCGCCTGCCGCGATCGGCTGAAGACACTTGGCGTCGAATTCGAGGAGCGCAAGGCGGAAAGCAACCCCGAAATCGGCTGCTCGATTCCGTATCCGATCGTGCTGAAGACGCTTGGAAAGTCCGTCGATATCGGCCCCGACCCCGAACTGAACTGCAAGATGGCCGAGGCGGCTGCCCGTTTTGCCGCCGACGTGATCCAGCCGACCGCGAAAGCCGAATTCGGTGCCGACCTGAAATCGATCGACCAGGCATCGGCCTTTGTCTGCCGGCCACGCAACGGCACACAAAAATTGTCCGAACATGCCTTCGGCAACGCGCTCGATATCGCCAGCTTCACGCTGTCGGATGGCAAGAAGATCGAAGTCGGTCCGGCGCCACCCGAGAAGGACGCCAAATTCCTCGACGCCGTGCGTAAGGCGGCCTGCGGACCGTTCAAGACCGTGCTCGGACCGGGCAGCGATGCCGATCATTCCTTGCATTTCCATCTCGATCTCGAGCCTAGACAGCATGGCGGAACGTTCTGTCAGTGAGCGTGGTTGGCCGGACCGCGTGCCCCAATTCGGCCGCAGGCATGAACGCAGGCGCTGAGTTTTCCTTTACCCTTGATGGTTAATATGCCGGACATCTGGGACAGGGATTCCGCTGATGGTCGGGATATTTGCCGCCGTGCGGCAGTCGAGACGCATGTGCGCGGCAGCCGGCAGGCTGGCCGGCGGCCTTGCCCTCGTGGCGGTTTCCGCCTGCAACACCGGCAGCGTGCTATCGCTTGAACCGGCTGTCGACGTCGGCTCCCAGACTTCAACCGTGCCGCAATACACCGGCATGCAGAAGCTCGTTCCCTCCAATCCCTATATGACGCAGGCCGCTTATCCGCGCATGGACGAGCCGATGTCGCCGGCCGAGCAGATGCCGGCCAGTGAAACCGACTGCCGCCAGCAATTGAAGCGCCTCGACGTCGCCTTCACCGACCTGGCGCCGATCCATGAAGGCCAGTGCGGCATCGACTATCCCGTAAAGGTCTCGGCCATCGGCAACATCCAGATGAAACCAGCCGCGACGCTGACCTGCGACATGGCCGCCACCTTCGCCGGCTGGACAAAGAATGAGCTCGTCCCCTCCGCCCGATGGCGCTATTTCTCGGGCGTCAAGACCATCCACCAGGGCTCCAGCTATTCCTGCCGCAACATCGCGGGTGAAGGCGTGTTGTCGGAACATGGCAAGGGCAACGCGCTCGACGTCATGAGCATCGAGCTCAACAACGGCGACGACATCGACGTGCGCAAGCCCGGCCTGTTTGCCTTCCGCACCCGCGGCTTCCTGAACAATGTGCGCGCCGACGGCTGCCAGTACTTCACCACCGTGCTCGGCCCCGGCTACAATTACGACCACCGCAACCATTTTCATTTCGACATCAAGAACCGCAAGAACGGTTATCGCGCCTGCCGGTAGATCGATGCCGGGTATCCTTTGCGGGAGTGCCACGCACCGCCTAATGTGATGCCGGACGTTTGAGCCTCCTTCATGAGCCAACGAAGTCTTCGGCGACGCATCACGATCTGGATGGTGGCCTTGCTGGCCGGCTATCTGGCGCTCGCCTATTTCGCGGCGCCCGAGTTCTGGACGTTCCGCGATCGCGGCTTTCGCACCGAGCGTTTCGAGATGGTGACGCACACTCCGCAAGGTATTCCTGGCGACCCGATCAATGTCGGCCTTGTCGGCACGCGGAAGGAGGTGGTCCATGCCTTCGCCGTCGCCGGTTGGGACACCGCTGACGCCGTGACCCTGAAGACTGCAATCGAGATCGGCGAGAGCGTTTTGTTCGACCACCCCTACCCCGATGCGCCGGTCAGCCGGCTGCTGTTAGACGGCCGCGCCCAGGATCTCGCCTTCGAAAAGCCGGTTGGCGGCAGCGCCGATCGCCGGCATCATGTCCGCTTCTGGCAGACCGATGCTGCAGGCGATGATGGCCGGCCGCTGTGGCTGGGATCGGCCAGCTTCGATCGCGGCGTTGGCCTCAGCCGCGATACCGGCGCCGTCATCCACCATATCGGCCCCGACATCGATGCCGAGCGCGATTTCCTGATGCGCGACCTGGCCACCGCCGGCACACTGGTCTCGACCAGTGACATATCTGGCATGGGCGCGACAGCCACCGGACGCAATGGCGGCGGCGATCCCTATTTCACGGACGGCGAGGCGATCGTCGGCATACTCAAACAGTAGATCGCGCGGCCTGGTTCGATCCGGCGCCTAAAGAGCGTCGCTGTTGTTCGCCTCATTCGAACAGGAAGGCACATACATCGGGCCCACGGTCCATATCTCGGGAGCCGAGGCACTGCTCCATCACATCGATCAGGTCCTGAAAACTCGCCCGGGCTTCTGGCGCGAACGGACGACCTTGGTCTATGTCCATCATGACTGCCTGCGTTTTGGCTGGCTGCGAGGCGCCGACGCCTGACCGAAATACCGGTCATTCCTCAAAAACCACGCCGGACTATTTTCGAACACCGCGCCGCAATGCTATTGACCGGTCATGCTATACGTCGAAATCGCTACCGTGTTCGTCCTCATCTGCGTAAACGGCCTTTTGTCGATGTCAGAACTTGCCATCGTCTCGTCGCGGCCGGCTCGGCTGAAAGCGATGATCGACCGCGGCATCAATGGCGCCGGCCGCGCTCTCGAGCTTGGCTCGAATCCCGGCAAGTTCCTGTCCTCGGTGCAGATCGGCATCACCCTGGTCGGCGTCCTCTCCGGCGCCTTTTCCGGCGCCACGCTTGGCGAGCGGCTGGCGCAGTTCCTGGCCACGACCGGCATACGTGAGGCCGTTGCCGATCCGCTCGGCGTCGGCATCGTCGTCGCCATCATCACCTATTTCTCACTGATCGTCGGCGAGCTGGTTCCCAAGCAGATTGCGTTGCGTGACCCTGAACGGGTGGCCGCAAGAGCGGCGCCCGCCATGACCATCCTCGCCACAGTCTCGGCGCCGCTGGTCTTCCTGCTCGATTTTTCCGGCCGCGCCATCCTGTGGCTGCTCGGCCAGCGCGGCGAAAGCGAGGAGAAGGTCACCGACGAGGAGATCAAGATGCTGGTTGCCGAGGCCGAGCATCACGGCACCATTGAATCCGACGAGCGGCGCATGATCGCCGGCGTCATGCGGCTTGGCGACCGCGCCGTGCGCGCAGTGATGACGCCGCGCACCGAGGTCGACTGGATCAATTTGCAATCCGACGAGGCGGCCATCCGCAAGCTTTTGATGGAAACCCAGCATTCGCGCCTGCCCGCCGGCGACGGCGGCGTCGATGTCATGGTCGGCGTCGTCCAGACGCGAGACGTGCTGGCGGCGCTGCTTGCCGGCCTCGTGCTCGACCCGCGCAGGCATGTGCAAGCCGCACCCATCGTCTATGACCAGGCCGACGCACTGGATGTGCTGCAGAAGCTCAAGGAATCCGACGTGCCGATGGCGCTGGTGCATGACGAATACGGCCATTTCGAAGGCATCGTCACCCCGGCTGACATCCTTGAAGCCATCACCGGCGTGTTCCGGGCGGACACCGATGCCGGCGACGAGGAAAATGCCGTCAAGCGCGAGGACGGCTCATGGCTGCTCGCCGGCTACATGCAGGCCGACGAGATGGCCGACATTCTCGGCATCGACCTGCCGGAAAACCGCGACTACGAGACGGTCGCCGGGTATGTGCTGGCGCACATGCACCACCTTCCGGCGACCGGCGAATGCGTCGATGCGCAGGGCTGGCGTTTCGAGGTGGTCGACCTCGACGGCCGCCGCATCGACAAGCTGATCGCCACCCGGCTGCCCGGCGCTCAGCGCGAGGCGGTGCGCTGACGGTCAAGACGATGTGCGGCCTTCGCTTTATGGTCGCCAGAAGGGCTTGGCGATCTCTTCCTCGACCTCCCGTTTCGTCAGACCGATATCGTCGATAAGATAGGGATTGTCGTTCGACATTTGCCTGAGTTGCCAGCGAAAGCGTATCCGCTCGCGCCAGCTCCGCTCGCGCAGGGTCGTGATAATACTTCGCAAGGTCGTCAGGAGCCGGCGCGACGCCGGCCCCACGGACGTTCCCAGCCGCGCTGTGCGATGCGGGGCCGAGGCACGGATATTGGTCATCGCAACCTCCATGTGATTTGAGCGCCCAGGGGTTCTCGATCGAAATGAGGTTGAATTCTGCGCGATACGGACAGCGCCGTAATTAAGCCCTCCCAAATAGTTCTCAAAACTTCCAAACCGGCTATAGATGCGCCCTATGCAGGGATCGCGTTTTGCCTTTGGTCCGTTCGTGCTTGATCCGGGTGCGGGTACGCTGCTTCGGAGCGATGTTCCCGTTGCCATTGGCTACCGCGGGCTAAGCCTGCTTGCGGCACTCGTTGGACGGCCCGGCCAAGTCCTGGGCAAAGCCGAGTTGATGGACGCGGCGTGGCCGGGGATGGCCGTCGAGGAAGGCAATCTCACCGTTCAGGTCGCACAACTGCGCAAGCTGCTTGGTCCGGCAGCCGATGGCGGCGAATGGATATCCACCGTTCCGCGCGTCGGCTACCGCTTCACGGGCGCCGTCGAACAGCTCGGCAGTACGCAACGAAAACCTCTGCCGCTGCCCGACAAACCGTCGATAGCCGTGCTGCCCTTCGTCAATTTCAGCAACGATCCCGAGCAGGATTCCTTCGCGGATGGGTTGACCGAGGACCTGATCACCGACCTTTCAAGGATCTCCGGCCTGTTCGTCATCGCGCGCAACTCGACCTTTGCCTACAAGGGAAAGGCGATGGACGTGCGTGAGATCGCCGGGGACCTTGGCGTGCGCTACCTGCTGGAAGGCAGCGCAAGACGCGCCGCGGATCGCGTGCGCATCAACGCCCAGTTGGTCGATGCGGTGAGCGGCGAACATCTATGGGCGGAACGCTTCGATCGGAGCCTGGAGGATATCTTTGCCGTTCAGGACGAGGTCACCGCCAAGATCGTCGAGGCGTTGCTTGGCCGGCTGCGCGCACCGCTGCCGCGCAACCGGCCCCAAAATCTCGAGGCCTACGACCTCTGCGTGCGGGCGCGCAAGCTGATCGATGATTCGCCGCAGACGGCGCGGGAAGCGCACCTCATGCTCACCGTGCGGTATCCCTCGATCCGGACTACGCCGAGGCCTATCGCTGGCTTGCCATGAACCACTGGATGGGATGGGTGCATTGGGGCGAACCCATCGAGCCCAACCGTACTGTTGCTTTGGAGCTGGCGCGCAAGGCCGTGGCGATCGATCCCTACGATGCCGGCTGCCGCTGGGTCCTTGCCAACCTGCTCGCCTATGAACGCCGCATCGCCGAGGCGGATGCGGAATTCGCCAAGGCATTCGAGCTAGACCCGAACGAGGCCGACGCCTGGGCGACACTATCCGACATCGCGGTGCTCGCCGGGCGGGTCCAGGAGGGCCTGGAGCACATTCGCAAGGCGTTCCGGCTGAACCCGTTCCCCGCAAGCTGGTATTATCTGACGCTCGGCGCGGCGCAATATGCGGCGCGTGAATACGAAGCCGCTGTCGAGACACTGCGCCGGGACGAAACCTATCGCACAAGCTCGCGCCGCTTCCTTGCGGCAAGCCTTGCGCAACTGGGCCGGTTCGACGAGGCGCGCGCGGAGGTCGAAATGTTCCTCATCAGCAACCCGCATTTTACGACCCGCCACTGGGTCATGACGGAACCGTTTCGCGACGCCGCCATTCAGGAGCATTTCGTTGATGGCTTCCGCAAGGCTGGTCTTCCGGAATGACGCGCAGGCGGAGTCCCGAGCGGACGGACATGCGTCCTCAAACCGCCGCTTCGATTGGTTCGGCAAGCCGGGGATTTGCCCGCGCGGCGATCAGGCAGCCGGCGACGATCAGGCATGCTCCGGTCAGCGTGGGCCAGGTCGCCTCCTCGCCGAAGAAGAACCAGCCAAGCGCGACCGCCCAGATAAAGGCCGAGTATTCGGTCGGGATCAGATATTGCGCTTCGGCGCGGGCGTAGGCCCAGCTCATCAGGAATTGCCCTGCAAGTGACAGCCCCGTCACCCCGGCCAGCGGCAGCCAAAGATTAGTCGGCAGGGCGACGGCGAGCCAAGGTGCCGCGAGACCGAGGATGATTGCAACGCAAAGGTTCTGGAACAACATGATCTCGATAGGCTTGGCCAACTGCGCCTGTTGCCGGGCGAGGATCAGATTGTAGCCGTAGAACACCGTCGATACGAGCACCGCCGCCGTGCCAAGCACGGCATCCTGCGTAGTGCTTGCATGCCCGAACTGACCGGCCATGATGATCGCGACGCCGGCGATGCCGGCAAGTGATGCCCAGATTGCCTGGCGCCGGATTCGTTCGCCCAGCAGCAGCGCAGCGAGGAAAAGGGCGAACAAGGGCGCCACGAAGCTGAGCCCGATCGCCTCCGCCAGCGGCAACCTGGCAAGACCCCAGAAGAAGGATATCAAAACGATGCCGACAATTGCGGCACGCAGCGCATGCAGCCTCAGCACCGGAAAGGTTGGCTTTGAGCGCGGCCCTGTCGACCAGGCAGCACCCGCGACCACGGTCGCCAGCATGCTGCGCCACAGCACCGTGTTGTAGACGCCCACTGCAATGACCAGCGTCTTCATCGCCGCATCCATCCCCGACAGCAGGAAGATGCCGAGCGCGCAGACGAGCACCGGGATCATCGGGGAAACGGCGCCGGTCAGGCTGGATGTCTTCACGGCTTCAACTCATGTGACGGATTGCAGCCGGATATCTCAAGGCAAAGGGCGGGACCAGATGGCAGGACCGCGCATATGGAGGTCCAATCCCGATTGACGTCATGTCCGCCGCGGCGCCAAGGCACCAGCACCACTTTCCCCGTCTAGCGGCGCTCCTCAAGCAGCCGGTGCGCTTCACTGGCCCGGGTAGAGCCGGAAGCAGCCGCCGATCGCTGCCCGAAGCCGGCCGCTGACCGCCAGTTGGAACAGCTCGGACAGGCTGGTTCTCAGCACGTCGGAGACAGCAACGGCAGCAGTGCGAAGCCTTTCAGCGACTGGTTGCGGCCGATCATCGCCTTCAGGTCCTGCTGGCGCTCTGCCAATGGGGTCGGCACCATGCGGACGAACTCAACGAGGCGGATCGCTCACCGATGGCATCATCGGGTCAAGACAGGCGCGGGAGGCGCACGCCTCTGACAATTGAAAAGAGCGGCGCAAGCGCCGCCCCGGATCCTTGGGAGGACAATTCGAACCGGCGGTCAGGCCGCCTTGACTTCCTCGGCGACGGCGTCGGCCTGACGCGCTGCCTTGAGTACCTTGGCCCACCACGCAACGTCGTTGACCAGCGCGGTCGCGGCTTGATTCAGATGCTCGAGATCTTCCAGCTTCTTCTCGCCCTGGCGGACGGCAAGGAAATCGCCCCAGGCGATATGGACGGCGGACTTGACCGGCGCCATCTGCAATTCGACCGCATGAAGGCGGAGCTGCTCGACGGCGCGGGAACCGCCGACGCTGCCATAGCCGACAAACCCGGCCGGCTTCTTGTTCCATTCGTTGGCCGCGTAATCGATGGCGTTCTTCAGCACGGCCGTCGGACCATGATTGTATTCGGCGGCCGTGAAGATGAAGCCATCGAATTCGGCGACCTTCTTTTGCCAGCGCTGTGCCACTTCATTCGTCGACGGCACCCAGGCAGAGGATGCGACCTCGTCGAAGAAGGGCAGCGGGAAGTCGCGCAGGTCGACGATCTCGACGTTGATGTCGGCATGTGACTTGGCGATCTTGGCGATCCATTCGGTCGGCACGTCGGCGAAACGCGCGGCGCGTGTCGAACCGATGACGATGGCGATTTTGGGTTTTGACATGGGGGCTCTCCATTCAGTAAAAGCTGGTATCATTTAGATACCGGCGCTATATGAGATACTGTCAACTCCCGACGCAAGGAGGCACCTTTTTGTTACTGAGGCACCCGCACCGCACCGAGGATTGTCGCGCCATCTCTGAAATCCTGCAGCGCGTCGGCGACAAATGGACCGTTTTGGTGGTTGGCAAGCTGGGCGACGGACCGCTGCGCTTCAACGAATTGCGCGCAGCCGTCGGCGGCATTTCACAGAAGATGCTGACCACGACCTTGCGTGGGTTGGAGCGCGACGGCTTCGTCACCCGCACCGTCTACCCGACCATCCCGCCGCGTGTCGACTACGAACTGACCGAGCTCGGTCACGAGTTGCTGATCCCGGTCAGCGCGCTTGGTGAATGGGCGCGCAGGAACACCGCGCGCGTGCGGGCCGCACGTGAAAAATTCGACGGCATGCATGCCTGAAATCCTTGCCTGAGCGTGGGAGGACCGGCTTCCGTCAGCCTTCGGCAGGAACCGCTTTCGGCTTGCCTTCGCCGTCCAACGCCACCATGACGAAATCGGCATGAGTGACCTTTTCCATCAGATCGGAGAGATAGCGCTGCGCCCAGGCTTCGACCTTGAGCGTCATCGAGGTGCGGCCGACGCGTTCGACATGGGTGTAGATGCACAGCGTGTCGCCGATCTTCATCGCCTTGGCGAAAGACATTTCCTTGACCGCCGCCGTCACCACCCGGCCCTTGGCGCGCTCGGCAGCGCGGATGCCGCAGGCCAGGTCCATCTGCGCCATCACCCAGCCGCCGAAGATGTCGCCGGCTGCATTGGCATCCGAAGGCATGGCCAGCGTGCGCAACGTCAGGTCTCCGATCGGCCGTCCATCCGCATAGTGCACCATGGGGAAAATCCTTCGAGACCGGTTGCCCTCGATCCCGTAACGTCATGGCGCCGACAGGTCAACGCGCCTCTGCCGACTGCCCCCGGCGAAGGCTCACGTGACTGCTAAAAATAACGCTCAAGGTTCGAGCGAATGCGATCGAGCACGCTGTCCCCGGAAAGGTCGGGAGAGAATTCCTTGCCCGTGATTGCCTCATAAGCCTGCGCGTAGACCCGCGAAGCTTGTTCGACGATCTCGTCCGGTATTTCAGGTATGGGGTCCTTGTAAGGATCGCACCGGGCCGAGACCCACGAGCGGATGAAATCCTTGTCGAAGCTCTCCGGCCGGCTGCCGCTGGCGAGCGCCTGTTCGTAGCTCGCCGCAATCCAGTACCGGCTGCTGTCCGGCGTGTGGATTTCGTCGGCGAGAATGATGGTCCCGTTCTTGTCGGTGCCGAATTCGTATTTGGTATCGGCGAGGATGAGGCCTCGCTCGGCGGCGCGCTGCTGGCCGCGAGCGAACAGCTGTAAGGCATAGCCCGATACGATATCCCACTGCGCCTTCGTGAGCAGGCCCTGTTCAAGGATCTCGGCTTTGGACAGGGGCTCGTCATGACCACCCTGCGAAGCCTTGCTGGTCGGCGTGATGATCGGCTCCGCCAGTTTTTCATTGTCGCGCAGCCCGTCCGGCAGGCGCATCCCGTACATCTCCCGTTCGCCGCGACGATAGCGGGTCAGGATCGAGGTGCTGGTGGTTCCCGCCAGATAACCACGCACGACGATCTCGACCGGCAGGATGTCGAGCCTTGTGCCGACGACGACGTTCGGGTCGGGATATTCCAGGACATGGTTCGGGCAGATATCGGCTGTTTCCTCGAACCAGTACCGAGCCGTCTGGGTGAGGATCTCTCCCTTGTATGGGATCGAAGTTAGGATGGTGTCGAAGGCGCTGAGGCGATCGGTTGCGATGATGATGCGCCTGCCATCCGCCAAATCGTAGTTTTCGCGGACCTTGCCGCTGTAGTGGCCCGGCAGTTCGGGAATGAACGCGTCAGGAAGGGTCCGCATATGATTTCCTGCCTTCCGCAGATTGGCCAGAGCATGATTCCGAAAAGTTGCAGACTTTTCGGAAAAAATCATGCGCCAAAGTAATGCCATCGCATAGGCCGTCGAGCCGGTGCATATCAAGCACGATTGTCCGGAATCCCCTCGAACCCGACCATTTCGACGGTCGCTTTTTTCACAACTGATGCCGGAAGGCACGGCGACGCGGTGAACCCATGGCGTCTAGGCTGCGCCAGATTTCCGGCGCCGCCCAAACCAATCGTGCAGACCATCATGCAGACCTATGATTTCATTATCGTCGGCTCCGGCTCGGCCGGCTCGGTCCTGGCCGACAAACTCTCGGCCTCCGGGCGCTTTTCGGTGCTGGTGCTGGAGGCCGGCGGCACCGACCGCCGCTTCTACGTGCAGATGCCGCTCGGCTACCGCAAGACCTTCTTCGATCCTGATGTCAACTGGAACTATAAGGCCGAGCCGGACCCGGGCCTTGCCGGCAATGCCGACCACTGGCCGCGCGGCAAGCTGCTCGGCGGTTCGAGCTCGATCAACGCCATGGTCTGGATCAGGGGCGCGCGCGAGGATTTCGACGCCTGGCGCGACGCCGGCAATCCCGGCTGGGGTTATGACGACCTGTTGCCCGCCTTCAAGGCGCTCGAGGACAACCAGGCCGGCGCCGACCAATGGCGCGGCATCGGCGGCCCGCTGCACATCACCGACTGTGCCGATGCCGTCCATCCGCTGACCAGGCGCTATCTCGCTGCCGGCCAGCAGGCCGGCCTGGCGCTCAACCCGGATTTCAACGGTGCCGTCCAGGAAGGCGTCGGCGTCTACCAGATCTCGACCCGCAACGGCCGCCGCATGTCGGCGGCGCGCGCCTTCCTGCGTCCGGCAATGAGACGCGCCAATGTCCGCGTCGAGATGAACGCGCTGGCGACCAGGGTCCTGTTCGAGGGCAAGCGCGCCGTTGGCGTCGAATATCTGCAGAACGGCGAGACGAAGACGGCGCGTGCCGGCCGCGAGGTCATATTGTCGGGCGGTTCGGTCAACTCGCCGCAATTGCTGCAGCTGTCCGGCGTCGGCCCGTCCGCTCTGCTTGGGGGGCTGGGCATTCCCGTCGTTCACGCCAACGAAAATGTCGGTGCGCATCTGCAGGATCATGTCGGCATCAACTATACCTTCAAGGGCCGGCTGCCGACGCTCAATCAGATCCTGCGTCCGTGGTGGGGCAAGCTCTTGGTCGGCATGCAATACATCCTGACGCGTTCGGGCCCGCTGTCGCTGTCGATGAACAATGCCGGCGGCTTCTTCCGCACCGACCCGGCGGCCAGCCGGCCCAACATGCAGCTCTATTTCCAGGCCTTCTCAACCGTCATTCCCAAGAGCGGCGAGCGCCCGATCCTGACGCCGGATCCATGGCCGGGCTTTTCCATCGGCCTGTCCAATTGCCGCCCGTCCAGCCGTGGCGAGATCATGATCCGCTCCAGCAATCCACGCGACTACCCCAAAATTGTCGCCAATGCCTACTCCACCAATGCCGATGTCGAGGAGATGCTGGCAGCGGTGAAATTCGTGCGCAAGATCGCCTCGATGCCCGCCATGGCCGAGATCATCGAGCAAGAGGTCCTGCCCGGTCCGTCGATCACCTCCGACGCCGATCTGATCCAGGATTTCCGAAAGCGCTCGGGGACCGTCTATCACCCGGTGTCGACCTGCCGCATGGGGCCGGATCCCGCGCGCGCCGTCGTCGATCCGCGCCTCAAGGTGCACGGCATCGAAGGCTTGCGCGTCATCGACGCCTCGATCTTTCCCGACAACATCACCGGCAACACCAACGCCGCCTCGATCATGACCGGTTGGAAGGGCGCCGAGTTGGTTCTGGAGGACCAAAAATGAAGATCACCGACGTCAAGACCTGGGTTGTCGGCAACCCGCCGCCCGGCATCGGCGGCAAGTATTTCATCTTCGTCAAGCTCACCACAGACGGCGGCGTGGTCGGCTATGGCGAGGCCTATAACGCCACCTTCTCGGCCCATGTCACGGCAAGGATGGTCGAAGACATGGCCGAACGCTACCTCGTCGGCCGCGATCCGCACGACATCGAGAACTTCTTCCGCCGCGCCTATTCCTCGGGTTTCACCCAGCGCCCCGATGTGTCCGGCATGGGTTGCTTCTCGGCGCTGGAGATGGCCTGCTGGGACATTATCGGCAAGGAGGCCGACAAGCCGGTCTACAAACTGCTCGGTGGCCAGGTGCACGAGACGCTGCGCTCCTACACCTATCTCTACCCGCACACCGGCAGCGTCCATTCCGAGGACGCGCACGGCAAGAACGTCTACAACGATCCCGATCTCGCCGCCGCCTGCGCGCTCGAATATGTCGAGCAGGGGTTCAACGCCGTCAAGCTCGATCCAGCCGGCCCCTACACCGCCTTTGACGGCCACCAGCCGCGGCTTGTCGACATCGACCTGTCCACCCGTATGGTCAAGGCGATCCGCGAGGCGGTCGGCACGCGCGCCGACATATTGTTCGGCACACACGGCCAGTTCACCGCCTCCGGCGCGCTACGCATGGCGCGCGCCATCGAGCCTTATGATCCGCTTTGGTTCGAAGAGCCGGTGCCGCCTGACATGCCAGAGGTCATGGCCCAAGTGGCCCGCGCGACCTCGATCCCGATCGCCACCGGCGAACGGCTGACGACTAAATTCGAGTTCGCTCGCGTCATCGAGAACCGCGCCGCGACCATCCTGCAGCCGGACCTCGGCCGCTCGGGCGGCATCCTGGAAACCAAGAAGATCGCCGCCATGGCGGAGGCCTACCACATCCAGATCGCCCCGCATTGCTACTGCGGACCGATCGTCGGTGCCGCCAACATCCAGTTGGCGGTGACGCTGCCCAATTTCCTCATCCTCGAATCGCTGAAGCAGTGGGACGGGTTTCACGCCACGCTGCTGAAGAAGAAGATCGAGTGGCAGGACGGCAACGTCATCCCGTCGAAGGAGCCCGGCCTCGGCGTCGAACTCGACGAGGCGGTCTGCGACGCGCATCCCTACACGGGCAAGGAACTGCATCTGCAGATGATGCAGACGCCGCTGATGCCATGAGCGAAAGCTACGCCTTCATCGGCCTTGGCCATCTCGGCGGCAACCTTGCCGCCAGCCTGATCCGCAACGGCTTTTCCGTGACCGTCTTCGACCGTGATCCCGCCGCTGTCGAGTGCCTCGTTGCACTCGGCGCCTCCGCTGCGAACAGCCCCGCCGACGCCGCCGCACGGGCCGGCAACGCGATCACGTGCCTGCCGTCGCCGAAGGTCAGCGAAGCGGTGCTGGCCGGCCCCGGTGGATTGCTCGAAGGCCTGCCGAAGGGTGGCACCTGGATCGAGATGTCCACCAATGGCCGCGACGAGATTCTTCGCCTCGCTGCCCTCGCTTCGGCCAAGGGCGTCGAGACGCTGGAATGCCCGGTCACCGGCGGCGTGCACCTGGCGGCGGCCGGAAAGATCACCGCGCTGGTCGGCGGCGATGCGGCGCTCCACGAGCGTCATCGCCCGGCGATCGAAGCGATGTGCGCGAAGTCCTTCCTGATGGGACCAATCGGGTCGGCGGCGGTGATCAAGGTCATCACCAACATGCTCGCCTTCATCCACCTTGTCGCCGCCGGCGAAGCGCTGATGCTGGCCAAACAAGGCGGTCTCGACCTCGCCCAATCCTACCACGCCATCGTGGCCTCCTCCGGCAACAGCTTCGTTCACGAGACCGAAAGCCAGCTCATTCTCAACGGCTCCTACGACATCGGCTTCACCATGGATCTGGCACTGAAGGACCTTGGCTTCGCTCTCGCCATGGGCGAACTGTCAGGCGTGCCACTCGACCTCGCCACGCGCGTCAATACGATTTTCGAACAGGGCAAGGCTGCCTATGGCGGCAGCGCCTGGTCGACCCAGATCGTCAAGTTGCTGGAAGATGCCGTCGGCACCGACCTCCGTGCCCCTGGCTTTCCGGCCAAACTAGCGATCTGACGCCGGGCATGAAACCACGCGATTTCAATAGGTTGGATGGGCGGGCGAATCCATCTGAATCAACCCGTTAACGACTTGATTCAGTATCTGAGCGTCAGAGCGCCGGGCAAGATCTCGAAGGTCGCGGGTATGCGTCCGGGCGACTCGCCGTCTATGTCGACCAGCGCGCCGTTCTTCTCCACATCGCCGAGCGGCTCGACCACCACTTTCCTGCCGCGCAGGATGGTGATCGCTGGATGATTGCGGTGCCGGCCGCCATAGAGCAGGCGGATGTCCCAGATCAGCTTCAGCTTGCCGGCGGCGCGCAAGATAACGATGTCGAACTGCCCGTCGGTCAAATCGGCATCTGGGGCGATCATCATGCCGCCGCCGAAGAATTTGCCATTGGCCACCGCCACCAGCGCCATGCGCGCCTCGACCGGGGCGCCGTCATCGACGGTGATCCTGACGTCCTGGAAGCGGTAGCGGATGAATTCGACCACGGTGCGCCACAGGAACAGCGCCTTGGCCGACATCCTGCCCTTGCGCTTGTCGGCGTTGACGGCACGGTCGGTGGCGCCGGACAGGCCCAGGCTGGCGATGTTGATGAAGTGGCGGCTGGCCAGCGCGCCATGGTCGTCGATGTAGCAGATGCGGCCGGCATCGACCTTGCGCGCCTTGGCTTCAGCGATCCGCTTCAGCACCGCGTCCACCTCTTTCGGCAGGCCGAGGCCGCGCGCGAAATCGATGCCGGCGCCGCACGGCAACAGACCGAGTTCGGTCGTCCTGCCGCCCTCCTGGATCGCCTGCAGCAGCCCGTCGGCCACTTCGCTGGCGGTGCCGTCACCGCCGGCCGCGATCACCAGATTGAAACCTTCAGCCGCAAGATCGAGCGCCAGCCTTTCTGCATCGCCTTCGGCCTGCGTTTCGCGCAGTTCGAATTCGCCGAAATGACTTTTCAGCGATGCCGCGACATCGGGCCAATGCCGTTTCAGCCGGCCGCCGCCGGCAATCGGATTGAGAACCACCCCGACTTTCAAAAGCACCCTCCCGCAAAGACATCGAAGCGCTCGGCACCTCGAATCCTTTGCCGGCATTGAAGCCCGCACCGGTCGGCAGGGCAAGGCCGAATGTCTACCGATGCCGCCCACCCTATGACGGATCGGAAAATCGCATTCTCCTTGGTTGGTCCCCGATAATCCCGCTATCCACAGGCCCTTGGCCATTTCGCAAAGCCCTTACCCGGCATAAGTTAAACCCATCTCAGGCGGCTACCGATCGCCCAGCCGAAAGGCGAAGTGAAAGGCGGATTTCCTGAGGCCCGTACGGACCGAAGCGAGAGCAGGCTTGCCTGTTTCGAGGGTCGGAGCCGAGACCTACGGGGCCGCGGAAAGCGTGCTAACGCCGACGGCGGACCGATGCTGCCATGAAGGACGGCAAAAACCTTCGATGGTGCGCAGGGCAAAGCTCGCAAGGGTGGCGACCGGCGTGGTCCCGAACGGACGCTGCTTTCGGGTGGCGGACTGGCAGGACCGTCAAAATCAAGACCGGCAAGGCGCGACGACTTTACGGAAGTTGCTGCCGCGACCGTGTCCTGATCTGACAGGGAGGCGCTGGGAGAAATCCCGGCGCCGACTGTCTTTTCCACATTTTTACGGTGTTTTCGGTTGGGGCTGCAACCGGCGGTAAAATCGGCTAACGTTCGGCGTCACTCGGAGGGGGATACTTCATGACGCTGATCCAGAAGCTTGCCGTTGCCTATGCCTTCCTGTTCTTCGGCGTCGTCGCCATCGGCTACATACCGCCGTTCAACGATGCTGACGGCAATCTGTTCGGCCTATTCTCCCTGCAATGGTATGATGATCTGCTGCACGCCTTCTCCGGCGTCTGGGCGCTGGCCGCAGCCTTCATCTCGCACCGCCAGGCCGTGTTCTATTTCAAGCTGTTCGGTTCAGTCTACCTGTTCGACGGCGTGCTCGGGCTGATTACCGGTTCCGGCTGCCTCGATGCCGGCATCTTCATCAACGGCTTCCGCTCCCTCAACGACATCGAGTTCCCGGCCCGCTTCTTCGCCAACCTGCCGCACATCGTCATTGGCGGCTTCGCCGTCTATGTCGGCTTCTGGCTGGCAAAGCGCATACACGATCATCTTGCCACGGCCTGATCGGCCATGTTCTTGTTTCGCTGGCTGAGGCGCATCATCAAGACGATCCTCTGGCTGATCGTCATCGTCATCCTCATCCCGATCGTCGGGCTGAGCTATGGCTTCCTGACGACGTCGTCGCTCGATAAGACGCCGTTGCCCGGCATTGCCGACGGCGCTCCGTCCAAGACGCTGGCCGACAAGGTCCGCGCCGAGATTCCCGGCTACCAGCGGCCGGAGGAATCGACCTTCCTCACCTACCCGGAATGGGCGATCGTCTACGCCGCGCGCGAATATGCCGGCTTCGTCGCCAAGGACCAGCCGAGCGGCTTCCCCTACTGGTCTTATGTCGGCCGCTTCTGGCAGGACTACGCCATGGTGATCCGCGCCAGTTCTCCCTACAAGTTCAACTACGCCAACCACCAGATGCTGGTCATCATCGGCACCAGCCACTCGATCGAGCATATCCTGCAATGGGCCTATGAGAACACTGTCGGCCGTATCACCGAGGCGACAGCAGGCAAGCGAACCGCCGTCGACATCTATCAGGCCAAGGTGGCGGCCGATTATGCAGGATTTCTCGACCAGGTGCCGTGGTACCAGTTCCCCTACGCCGAGAAACGCGCGGGCCTGTTTGCCGTGCAGCCGGCGCCGGGCGACAGTTCCATCCGCACCAGCGAACGCAAGCTGGCATTCGGCCTCGCCGACACCATCAAGCAGGCCTATGCCGACCTGATCAAAAAGGCGCTTGCCGCCACGACGAACCCGGCCTTTCTCGATATCCATGTCTGGGCCAAGGGGCCGGTCGGTGAAGCCACGCGCGACGAGCCGGACACCTTGCTCGAACGCGACCTGGGAGCCGATGGCACCATTTTCGTCACCAAGCGCTATCAGGTGTTCACCGAAATGATTCCCCGCCTGATCGACAAGGGCGTGTCGTTCGTTGAGATCGGCGGCAACGACGAGATCATGGTCACCATGCTCTTCGCCGACTCGATCGCCATCCCCGAAGGCGTGCGCATCCTGTTCAGCTATCCTCTGCCGGCAGATCCGGCAACGCGCCGCACCGGCATGGTCGTCGCCGTACGCAAGCTGCATCTCGTGCTGCCGGCGCTGATCAAGTCGGGCGCCAGGCTCGAACATGCCTATGACTACTGAGACGATCCGGCCACGTTCAGAAAAGATCGGCTATCGCGAGCGCCCCGCCACGCTCATTCCACAATCGCGGCCAAATCCCGCCTTGTTCGCACGCGATGGAATGTTGCATGTCGCCCAAAAGCGGAAACCGGTTTTGGGATCATGATATGCACCTGAATGGGCTGCCAGGGGGCATCTCGAAGGGACGAGACCGTGATCAAGACCGCCCTTGTCGCCATGACCATCGTCGGCTGCGACTGCGATGCCAAGCTTTGCGAATATATCGGCGAGACGCCGGCCAAGTGGTCGACCGTCGCCGAGTGCGAAGCGGCGATGAAAAGCCAGATGCTGCACGAGCGGAATTTCAACTATCCGCTCGTTTCCGGCATCTGCCGCACCAAGGGCTCGTCGTCCTCCTCGCAGCTGGCCGCGACCGCGTCGCGCCCTGAACTGAAGCCCGCCAGCCGAATTGTCAGAACCGAAAGCCCGTTGCCGCCTGAACTGAGCCATCGGCCGAGCGTCTCGGTCGGTTCGCCGACGACAGCCATGGAAGCGGACGCCGCCCGGCCCGTCGCCTATGAACAAGTGGTCGATGGCGGAACCGGCGTGCTCTATCGCACGAAGAACGGCTACGCCGTGGTCAAGACCGATCTCGGCCGCGCCGCCTCGGCGACCGCCGACGCCGCGAAACGCTCTGTGAACTGGCTGGCCGGACTGGTGCCGAAGGGCCTGTAATCCCGCAAGCGTCTCTGTTTGACGACCGCAACATGCGGCATCCTATCGTCGCACCGGGTGTCCGTGATTAGGCAGGCACATAGGTCAACCTGATCACGTCATCGCCAACCAGGTCGCTGGCCACAAAACGAAGCGGCGGCCGGGGGCCGGCGAAGAATGGCTTACCATGACCAAGCACGAACGGATGGAGGTAGAGTTGGTACGCATCGATAAGACCAAGGTCGGTCAGGCTTCGTGCCAGGTTTGGTCCAGAAACTGAAATCTCCCCAGCGAGTTGGGCCTTAAGCCCACGTATCACCGCCTCGACGTCATCCGCGACAAGTGTGGCGTTGGGGCCGACCGACTTCAGCGAGCGTGACACAACCCATTTCGGTTGGCTCCGCCACGCCGCCGCGAATTCACGCGCCTCCGCGCTCCACTCTGGACTGTCTTCGTCCCAATAGCGCATCACCTCGTACATGCCGCGACCGTACACGCTGCCGCTCAGGTTGCGCACTTGCTCTATCCAGTGACGAAAGATCGTGGGCCCTGACGGCATTTTCTGGTGGTCGACATAGCCGTCGAGGGACTGGTTCATTCTGGAAATGAGCTTCGCCATGCTGTAAGACCTCCAATTCAGGATCGTCAGAATACCTTCGGGCGCCGTTACGCAAAAGTGTGGACCCCAGCCGAGATCCAAACTGAGAGGCGATCCTAGCCCCCCTGCAATTTAACTTTCAGGCTCTGCCAGAACTTGTCGATCAGCGGCTTTTCGGTCGCCACGTCCTCTTCGGCAATGCGGGTGATGAACAACAGCCCATGTTCGGCAACGCCGAAGCCGACGATCTCGAAATCGGCCGTGTCAGTGCGTGTCTTCACCTGAGCGCGAATGCCGGTCAATTCCTTGCCGTCGGCGAGCTTGCGCGTCGTCGGCTGCTGCGTCAACTCAGCACCGGCCTGCACCGATTCCTTGGTCATCTCCTGCAGCATCAGCTGGTTGAGCGACACCGGATTCATCTTGCCGTATTCCTGGACGATGACGATGGTACCCAGCGCCGAGGCCATCAGATACTGCGTGATATTCTCGCCGAGGTCGGACTTGGTCACCGAAATGTCGCTCGGATGGACAAAGGAGAAATCGCTGCCGGAAAAGGTGGCGAAGTCGTTGCGCTCGAGCGTCACCTTGCTCTTTCTGCCGCCGGGCAGCGTCATGCTTGTGCTCTCGCCGGGATCGATATCGACGGTCACGCCGTCGATGGTCAGCTTGAAAGCCTTGATATCCTCGGCCTGGACCGGTCCAGCGCACAGCGCAATGAGGGTGAGTGCCGCCGCCGATACCATCCGCATGGGTTGTTCTCCTGCTTTTTATGCCACCCCGCTCAGCGCCTTGATGGCACGGTAGAAGGTCGAGGAAAACAGTTCCGTCGGGTCATATTGCCGCTTTGTCGCCAGGAAGGCCGGCAGTTCAGGATAGGAAGCCAGCAACTCCTTGGCCGTATAATGCAGCTGGTAGGGCAGGAAGAACCGGCCGCCATATTTGATCGTCACATCGATCAGCGCCCGGGTCAGCGCCCGCATCTGCGCATTGCCGTCGGCATCGGTCGGCTGGTTGATGTAGAGCACCAGCGAATAGGCCGGCTCCGGCGCATAGGTCAGCGCCACATCCTCCTTGTGGACGACGCGCACCGAGGCGTTGAGCACCGGCAGCGACTGGTTGCGCAGGATCTCGCGGGCTTCCGTGATGAATGGATTATACGCGGCGCGTGGAATAAAATATTCGTGCAGAATGTCGGTCTCATCCAAAAGATCGTTGAACAGATACGGTACTGAATCGTGCATCGGGTTGTTGCGGGTGACGAGGCAGGCCTCGCCTTCGGCCATGGCCGAGGTGCGCGCCACCGTGCAGCTTTCGAATTTCGGCTCCAGCGTCTTTTCGGTGAACCACTTCAGTTCCTGAAACAGGCTGCCCCATTTCGCCATGTTGATGATCACGCGCTTCAGCCCGACCGAACCCGGCTCGCCGATCGCGGGCTGATCCGCCGGCGGCTGCTCGGCCACCTTGTCATAGCGGTAGACGATCATGTCCTCGAGGAAATTGCCCGGCGCCGTCGACAGATGGCCGTAAAACAGGCCGATCGCCCTGTTCGGCTCCAGCACCTCGGCAAAAAATCTTGGGAAATCGTCCGATTTGATGATTTCACGCGAGGTACGGTAGACGGCATTGTCGACGATATCGAGCGTGGCTTCCAGTACCACGCCGAACAGGCCGTAGCCGCCGACGACGTGGCGGAACAGGTCGGTGTTCTCGCTCAGCGAGCAGGTGGTCACCGAGCCGTCGGCCAGCATCACCCGCATCGAGCGGATCGAACTCGCCACCGAACCCGCTTGATGGTCCATGCCGTGCGCGTTGACCGACAGCGAGCCGCCGACCGAGAAGATGTCGGTGGACTGCATCGCCTTCACCGCGAAGCGCGGATGCAAGAGGTTCTGGATGTCGTGCCAGCGCGCGCCCGGCTGCAGCGTCATGGTCTTCGCCGCGGCGTCGACGGTCACTTTGTTGAATTTTCTGAGGTCGAGTACCAGCGCATTGTCGTCGAAGGCATGCCCGCCCATCGAATGGCGGATGGCCGCCAGCGAGACCTTCAAGCCATTGGCGCGCGCGAAGGCCAGCGCCTTGGCGATGTGCTCTTCCTCGCTGACTTCCACCACGCCATAGACCGGCGTCTGCGACAGGCCGCTGGCATCGTTGATGTCGCCGCCCTTTGCCGACCAGGGCAGCGATGCGTCAAAGGCCGGCGCATTCTCCAGCGACTTCAGCGGCAGCGCGATGCCGTCGATATCGGCGATGCGGCCTGCGTTCTTCGGTCCCAAAGGCCCGCGCGCCAGCCGTGCCACGGTGTTGCCGCCCCACAGCACCGCGCCGCCAACGACAGCCGCACCGAGTAGCAATCGCCGCGACAGCCGAAACCCTTTTTGTTGCCCAGCCATGGATATCCCCCATTGGCCAAGGGATAGCGCGGCCTCCTGGCAAAAACCATAGCGGTCGGTCGGAAGAGCGTTCCGCCAGAAAATCGATATGAATTATGGTCGGCCCAATTACGCCAAAAACCGATGAAACTCGCGCCTGGGTTGCAAATCCGGAATGAATGCACCATGGTGGCCGCGACTACGGTGAGGGGCCTTCCATGAAGCTTGCAATCCGGACCATGATGTCCCTGATGCTGGCGCTTGCTACGGGATCGGCCGGTGCACAAGGCGCGGACCCAGGCGACGACAAGACGATTATCTTTACCCCGGGTGATCCCGACATGGCGGCGGCGACCGCCCAGGCACTCGCCAGCCTGGATGAATTCCTGGCACTGTCCGAGGCTCCTCCCTCCGGAACAGACAGGTTCAAGCTCAAGGTCAAGGTGCGGGACGGGAATGTCACCGAACATTTCTGGGTCATACCGTTCCGCCGCACCGAGACCGGATTTGCCGGCATATTGGCGAACCAGCCTGAGGAAGTGCACAACGTCGTCCTCGGCCAGAACATAGAATTCTCCAGGGACGAAATTTCCGACTGGGGATACACAAGCGACGGGCATCAGGTCGGCAGCTTCACCGTCTGCGTGATGTTCAAGAAAATGTCGAAAGAAGAGGCAGACTACATGCGCGACAAATATGGCTTCGACTGCTGACGGCGAGGCCCGATTAACTGATCTCGTCCTTCGCGCCGATTTTTCGCACCAGCGCCGCCGTCGCCAGCATCGCGCCCATGTCTGATATCATCGGCGCGACATGCGTGGTGTAGTCGAGCGGCACTGAAATATCCGGCAGTTCGAAGAAGTTCTTCGTCTGCGGCAACAGCAGGAAGCCGTCGCTGCCGTTGAGCGCGACGCGGGCCGGGTCGTCCGGCCAGGTTTCGCCAAGCCATTTCAGGGCCTGCGCCAGCCGGCCGGTCACCAGCGGCCGCGCCGCCTCGACGTTGTCGCTGCGGAATTCATAGGCGGCGTCGAGTTCGGGCACACCGGACGACAAATCCTGCATCTTGCCGGCGAACATGCCGCGGAAGAAGCCGACGACCGCATTGGTCCGGCGCGTCGCCACCAATACCCCCGGGAACGGCTCGATCGCTTCGAAAGCGACAATGACACCCTTGAAGACTGTCGATGAATCCTTGCGCGACCCTACTCGCAGTTCTGCTTCGTAAAGCTCGAACGGAAACTCTTCGTAACGGCCCGAAACGACATCGTCGAACGACTGCTTGTTGAAGGCGCCAACCGCCTCGCGCGGCAGCCGGTCGAAAGAGTTCGGCCTCCCTCCATGCTGGTAACGCATATCCGCGATGAAGCCGAAGATGATTGGCAGCAGCGTCTCGCGGAAAGATTGCTGCAGCCGCGTCGCCGGTTTCATGGCCTGGAAGTAGAGCACGCTCGAAGCCACCAAGCCGATGCCATAGAGAAACACATGTGGCGTCGAGAACCATTGCTCGTTGGGGTCGGCGACCTTGTTGAACAGCCAGGCGACCAGCATCACGAACACCAGCACCAGCCCGACGAACACCGGCGCCCGCCAGCGCACCTGGCGGACCGCCGAGGCCCTCGCTGCCTCATAGGCCTCGATATCCTTCCGGATGCTGGCAATCACCGCCTCGCTCGGCATGAAATCCGACGTTTCCACCGCCGCCCCCGCAACCTGCCTCTGCCGTCGCATGATAATCGGTTTTGCAGGGGCCGCCAGACGGCTAAGCAGTGACGCTCTCTTCGCTTGAAGAGGCAGGAAAGATCGCTCTCAGCCGACCCTCGGCCTTGCCGCGCATTTGCCCCACCAGTGCCTCCACCGGTACCAGCCGCTCATGGTCGCCGGCGCGCAGGCGCATGAAGGGATGCAGCCGGTATGACGCAATGGCGCCGCGTGTGTCGGCATCGGCACTGACTTCCACAACGAAAATCCCGCCAATACGACCCGGCCATGGCTGGCAGGCAAAGGCGGTGCTGAGGAAATCGCCGAGCCCATAGGCAACGATCGTCCCGTCGATCCGCTCAACCGGCTGCACGACATGGGCGTGGTGGCCGGCGATCAGCCCGACGCCTTGCCCGGCCAGTCGCCTGGCCAACGCTCGTGTTTCAGTGCGCGGAAAATGCCTGAACTCCCAGTCCCAATGCGGCACGGCGCAAAGAAGATCGACACCGTCACGCCGCCGGCGGACCTCGTCACTGTCCATCGATACGCGCCCGGCGAACAGATTTTCATCGGCGTTGCGCCACAGCGTGAAGGCGGCGAAGCCGATATCAAGCGGTCCGACCTGGACAGGCACCACCGGGCCATTGGCGGCCAGGCCGACCGTGCGGATCCCAAGCCGCTGCAACGCCGCGACCGTCTCGTCGAAACCGGCGACGCCCTGGTCGAACACATGGTTGTTGGCCAGCGACAGCACGAGCTTTTCGCGCGCAATGCCGACCGCCGCGAGCGCCTCGGCCAGGAAGAGTTCGCTCATCGCATGATGCGTGCCGAGCCTCGTCCCCAGCACCGCGCTTGGTCTGTCCACAACAGGGCTTTCGCAATTGCCTATCACCAGAT
The DNA here is from genome assembly GCF_040318715.1 of Mesorhizobium sp. M1050. Taxonomy (NCBI): domain Bacteria; kingdom Pseudomonadati; phylum Pseudomonadota; class Alphaproteobacteria; order Hyphomicrobiales; family Phyllobacteriaceae; genus Mesorhizobium; species Mesorhizobium sp. M1050. Next base: position 138,793 of record NZ_JAMYMV010000001.1, read on the forward strand.
CGGCAGCGCCGAGCAACGCCTTGATCTCCCGATCGCAGTCCGGCGCGCTGCGGTTGGCCACCGCCGAGATGTCGCCGACGAAGGCAAGCCGCACCGCCCGCTTCGGCGGGTCCATCAGCATTCCCGCCATCGGCGCAAAGTCTCGTGCGTCGCCGGCCAGCGAGGGCTTCAGGAAACGCGGCAGCCAGGACAGCTTGTAGGAAAGCGGATAATTCGACACGCGGCGCCCATTTGTTTGCCTTGTGTAGACCGTCCTCGGGACGGGTTGAAGCGCGACGCTCCAAATGGTGTATATTTGCTCTGCGCGACAAAATATTGGGGGGAAAGATGACACGACTGGCAAGCCTGCTGACATCCGCTTTCATGCTGATTGTGCCGCTGTCTTCCGCATCGGCGGCAATGCCCGAAGCGGCATCCGCTCTGTTCGAGGCGAAAACGGTGGCCGGGCGCGACAGCGCGCTGTCGACGCTGGAGGCCGCCGCGCCAAAAGACCCGGCATCAGCCTATGCCGCCGGCGCCGGCGAGTTCTTCACTGCGCTGGAAATCCTGGCCAGCGGCCTCCATCGCCATGGCTTCGAGAGCCCGCAATCCTTCATGCTGCCGCTGATGCGGCTGCCGGTGCCGGACAATCCCAACCCCGAGCGGCTGACCTATGAGCAATTCCGTGACATCCTGGTCGCCTTCCGCGACCGGTTGGAAAAATCCGCCGCAACGTTTGCGGCGGTGCCGGCGGACGCCGATATCGGCATGGCAATCGACCTCACCCACACCGGCATCGACCTCAACGAGGACGGCACGATCGCACCTGATGAAAGCATGGCGGCGATCATTGCCTCACTGTCACACGGCGGCATCTCGTCGGACGCCGCCGCCCCCATCCTCACATTCCGCTTCGACCGCGCCGACGGTTTCTGGCTGCAGGGCTATGCGGAGTTCCTGATGGCGCAGACCGATTTCTGGCTGGCGCATGATTTCAGGAGCACTTTCGACGGCTCGTTCCACATGCTGTTCCCGCGCGCCAAGCTGCCGTTGCAGGACATTCTCGTACCGCCGGCCGGTGATATGGGCAGCAGCATCTTCTCCTCGGAGTGGCGCATCGCTGATTTCATCTCGCTGGTGCATCTCGTCAACTGGCCAGTGATCGAGCCGGAGCGTCGGCAAGCGGCGCGCCGGCATCTGCTGGAAATGATCCGGCTGTCCCGCGAGGACTGGAAGGCGATCCGCGCCGAAACCGACAATGACCGTGAGTGGCTGCCGGGTCCGCAGCAGAAAGGCGAGAACCCGCTCACCGGCCTCGACGTCGGCGAGGAGCAGGTCCAGGCCTGGCTCGCCACCTTGACCATGGCCGAGGACCTCCTGGAAGGCCGCGTGCTGCTGCCGCATTTCCGCATTGCCGATAAGGGCATCAACATGAAGCGCTTCTTCGACGAGCCCAAAAACTTCGACCTGGTCCTGTCAATCACCGGCCCGGCCATCGCGCCCTATCTCGAAAGCGGCAGGATCCTGACCAGCGACGATTTCGACCAGATCCAGCGCCAATTCGGCGGCGGTGGTTTTCTGACCTTTGCGCTGTGGTTCAATTGAGGTGCCACTCAAGGCGGCCGTCCAGGCGAAGAAATTGTGACAGGCAGGCAACAGTTTTACCTGAGACAGGCGCCTATTTGGCCAATTTTCACCGGCAGCCGCTTCGTTCCATTTATCGCTGACCGCGCCGCGAAAAAATTTAGAAACGGCTGTTTTGCTTGACTCGGCGATCAAAAGCAGGCAGCAAAACTGCGTCGGAAGGGCGACAACACCACTTTCCTGGCCGTGGACGAAGCCTTATTTGGCCTAAATCCACATCTCGTCGTTGGTTTTGAGAGGGATTGATTAACCAACTTTGTCCATATTTTGAAGCAATCGGCAACCAATGACAGACGCGGCAAACGCGTCGGGGACCACCTGGGATCACTCACAGAATGGTCGTCGCGGCTATCACAGCCGCGGACGTGGGAGCCGCTTGGAGCAAGATTGGTTGCATGGCGTTGTTGAGTAAAAAAATTGTCGGGGACGAGCGTTGGGACGGCGAGAACGCCTGTGACGCGCCACGTGCCTCTTCCTTCACCCCTGAACGGATCGTCCGCTGGGTCGCAGTGCCCGGCGCCAGTGCTGCCGTTGGCCTGTGGTTGATCGGCACCATGGCTGGCCTCAGTTCCGTCGGCGCCTCGCTGTCGGCGACATCGGGTGGCCTACCGCAGGCCCTGTCGATGCCGGGATCGCTCGCCCTCGCCGATCCGCTCAAGCAGCATTTTCTGAGAGCACCCTTCGTGCTTGCCAATGCCCATGGCGGCACGCAAGCCCTTCAAGACCATGCCGTGCAGTGCGGCGCCAGCTGCTTCAAGCTTGCCAGGTTGAGCCCGCGGGCGGAGAAGTCCGCGCGCCTCGTGGCGCAGGCAAAGCCCGTACCCACCGTTGCAAAGTCGAAGTCGCAGGAGCGTTTCGAGCGCATCGAAGCATCGCTTTCGCCGATGAAGCTCGCCGCTGCCTTTGCCGGCGCTGGAAAGCCCGTGGTCGTGGCCAACGCGCCGGTGCACCCTGTTATTTCCACCGTCGCGCCGCAAATTGCCGAAGCGTCGCTTGTGCCATCCGTCAAGGTTATGGCCAGCCTCTCGGAAGACATGCCCGCTCCGGCGGCCGAACGCTTCGCGCGGCTGGATAACGGCTCGGACGTCGTGCAGACCGCGCCGCAACCGATGGGCTTTGCCCAGTCGGACACGCAGACGCCAGACAATTCGCAGTTGGCGCTGGCCCTCGTGCAGTCGCTGCCGGTTGACGACGAGGCGTTCGCCTCGCCGCTGCCGATCGAGGAATCCCCGGCCGACGTCGCGGTTTCGCCTGTCGAAACCCAGCAGGACCAACCAGGCGACGCCGCCTCGCTGCCGGACGCGCTCACCGACGACGTGCCGTTGCCGACCCGTCGCCCGCAGTTCGACGCCCCGCAGCCCAAGGACACCCCGCAGCCCAAGATTGTACAGCAGTCCAAACCTGTTCAGCAGACGAAGCCTGATCAGCAACCGAAGCCGGCTCGCGAGACCGTCCAGCAAGCCCAGACTGCCCGACCGGCCAAACCGGACCGGCAAGGACGGCCGGCCGATGGCAGCGGTGTGCTGGCCTATGCCAAGCCGGACACGCCGTCGGGTGGCCTCGGCAAGGCTTTCAGGAACCTGTTCAACTCGCCGGGGTCCAGGAGCGGAGCCGGCAATGGCGTCGCCGTCTACGACATCAGCGCCGGGACCGTCTATATGCCTGACGGTTCGAGGCTCGAGGCGCATTCGGGCATCGGCGCCATGACGGACCAGCCGCGCTATGCCGACCAGAAGAACCGCGGACCGACACCGCCCAATACCTACAATCTGTCGCTGCGCGAGACGCGCTTTCATGGTGTGGAGGCCTTGCGCCTGACACCGGCCGATGGCCGCAACAAATACAATCGCGACGGCTTTCTGGCCCATACCTACCTGCTTCGGGGCCGCTACGGCCAGTCGAGCGGTTGCGTCGCCTTCAAGGACTATGCGCGCTTCCTCGCCGCCTACAAGAAGGGCAAGATCAACCGCCTCGTCGTGGTGCCGCGCCTGAACGGATCGCCGACCCGCGTTGCGGCGGATAACGCGCGCGGCGCCTGATCCTTCCGGACAGGCACGCGGCCGCCGTTTCCTCCTGACAGCCTACTGTCAGGAGCCGCATCTGGCGAAGCGCCTCATCTCATCCCACTCTTTCCATTTTGGCCAGGAAATCCCATATTCGGGTCATGGCCAAATCTCCCGATAAGAAAGCGCCGCCGACGGCGAATGACGATCGCGCTTCGCCGAAGCGGCGCAGTCCGCTGACCGATTTCCTCGACGCCTCGGAGCCCTTGCACAGAGGCGGTTTCGCCGAGATGCCGCAGCCGGAGCTCTCGGGCACGCCGCTGACCAGTTCAATTGCGGATTGGGCCGAGCAGATCGAGGAGGAAGCCGAAAAGGAAGGACGTCGCCAGATCTCCCCCCTCGAGGGGGAGATGTCGCCGAAGACGACAGAGGGGGTCGTCACAGAAGGCACCGCCGGGACGTCGAACCCGGTCGAACCGACCCCACCCGGCGGCTCCGCCGCCACCCTCCCCTCGAGGGGGAGGGAAAGCGCCAAGTCGAAGAAGATACCCGAGCGCTCGAGCTCGCCGGGGCGCAGCGCGCGCGGCACCTCGATGGGTGGCGCGGCATCAGCCAGGGAGCGCACGGCAGCCGGCCTCAATCCGGTCGCCGGTCTCGACATTTCGTTGGAAGACGCCGAGACGATGGCCTCGGGCAGCGTCACCGCCACCGTCGCCGCGCTGTCGGCGCTGATCGAGTCCGGCAATCCGCTGCACAAGGACGGCGTGCTGTGGACGCCGCACCGCCCTGCCCGCCCGGAAAAGTCCGAAGGCGGCATCGCCATCAAGATGGTGTCGGATTTCGAGCCGGCCGGCGACCAGCCGACGGCGATCAAGGATCTGGTCGAAGGCGTCGCCAACAACGACCGCACCCAGGTGCTGCTCGGCGTCACCGGCTCCGGAAAAACGTTCACAATGGCCAAGGTGATCGAGGAGACGCAGCGCCCCGCCCTGATCCTGGCGCCGAACAAGACGCTGGCAGCCCAGCTTTATTCCGAGTTCAAGAAATTCTTCCCCGAAAACGCCGTCGAGTATTTCGTCTCCTATTACGACTATTACCAGCCGGAAGCCTACGTCCCGCGCACCGACACTTTCATCGAGAAGGAATCCTCGATCAACGAGCAGATCGACCGCATGCGCCATTCGGCGACGCGCTCGCTGCTCGAGCGCGACGACGTCATCATCGTCGCCTCGGTGTCCTGCATCTACGGTATCGGCTCGGTCGAAACCTACACGGCGATGACCTTTCAGATGCAGATCGGCGACCGGCTCGACCAGCGCGCTTTGCTCGCCGATCTCGTTGCCCAGCAGTACAAGCGACAGGATGTCAATTTCGTTCGCGGCTCGTTCCGCGTGCGCGGCGACACGATCGAGATCTTCCCGGCCCACTTGGAAGATCGTGCATGGCGCATTTCGATGTTCGGCGACGAGATCGAGCAGATCACCGAGTTCGACCCGCTGACCGGCCAGAAGACCGGCGAGCTGAAGAGCGTCAAGATCTACGCCAATTCGCACTATGTGACGCCACGCCCGACGCTGAACCAGGCGATCAAGTCGATCAAGGAAGAGCTCAAGCACAGGCTGGGGGAACTGGAGCGCGCCGGCCGCCTGCTGGAGGCGCAGCGGCTGGAACAGCGCTGCCGCTTCGACCTGGAGATGCTGGAGGCCACCGGCTCCTGCGCCGGCATCGAGAACTATTCGCGCTATCTCACCGGCCGCCAGCCGGGCGATCCGCCGCCGACGCTGTTCGAGTACATTCCCGACAATGCGCTGGTCTTCATCGACGAAAGCCACGTCACCGTGCCGCAGATCGGCGGCATGTATCGCGGCGACTTCCGACGCAAGGCGACGCTGGCCGAGTACGGTTTCCGCCTGCCGTCCTGCATGGACAACCGGCCCTTGCGCTTCGAGGAATGGGACGCCATGCGCCCGCTCTCCGTCGCCGTTTCGGCAACCCCGGGCGCTTGGGAGATGGAACAGGCCGGCGGTGTCTTCGCCGAACAGGTCATCCGCCCGACCGGGCTGATCGACCCGCCGGTCGAGGTGCGCCCGGCCAAGAGCCAAGTCGACGATGTCGTCGGCGAAATCCGTGACACCACCAAGGCTGGCTATCGCACGCTGGTGACGGTGCTGACCAAACGCATGGCCGAGGACCTGACCGAGTATCTGCACGAACAAGGCATCCGCGTCCGCTACATGCACTCCGACATCGACACGCTGGAACGCATCGAGATCCTGCGCGATTTGCGCCTCGGCGCCTTCGACGTGCTGGTCGGCATCAACCTTTTGCGCGAAGGCCTCGACATTCCCGAATGCGGCTTCGTCGCCATTCTCGATGCCGACAAGGAAGGTTTCCTGCGTTCCGAGACCTCGCTCATTCAGACCATCGGCCGCGCCGCCCGCAACGTCGACGGCAAGGTCATCCTCTATGCCGACCAGGTCACCGGCTCAATGGAACGGGCGATGGCCGAGACCAACCGCCGCCGCGAGAAGCAGATGGAGTGGAACGCCGCCAACGGCATCACTCCGGAATCGGTCAAGTCGCGCATCTCGGACATTCTGGACTCGGTCTATGAGAAGGATCACGTCCGCGCCGACATCTCGCAGTTCACCGACAGCGCTGGCGCCATGATGGGCAACAATCTAAAGGCCCATCTCGATGCGATGGAGAAGCAGATGCGCGACGCCGCAGCCAATCTCGACTTCGAGAAGGCGGCCCGCATCCGCGACGAGATCAAGCGGCTGCGTGAGATGGAACTGTCCATCTCCGATGACCCGCTGGCCAAATACGCCGACATGGAAAGCCCGGTCTCTGGCCGCGAAAAGGGCAAGCACAACAAGGGCGTAGCCAAGCATCGCACGGCCGAGGAACAGGAGCGTTTTCGCAGGCTCGACGAAGTGCGTGCCGCCGAAGAGGCGGCCAAGGCTGCCCGCCCCAACCTCTTCCGCAAGCCGGCGCTTGACGAGATGGGCGCCGATGGCGCCGTGCCGGCGAAGAAGCCGCTATTCGCCAAACCTTCGATTGACGACATGGGTCCAGGCACGGACATGCCGACCCCGTCAGGCGCCGTGTCGCGTTCGCTGTTCAAGAAGCAATCGGCGCAAGAGGCGCACGGTTCCGACTTCGGCATTCCCGGCGAAACCACCAAGCCGCTGTTCAAGAAGAACTCGCTTGACGAGATGACCGTGCGACGAACCGAGACGCCGATCGAGGGTGACAAGCCGGTCAAGCGTGAGCGCGCCGGCATTGGTTCGTATGAGGATCCTGGCGACGCCCGCCGTGAAAAGCGCCGGCCGGGGAAGACAGGCAGACCGGGACGGTAGGGCCTGGAGGCACACTGTCGACTGGCTGGACCACGCCCCCAGCCTTGTCAGTTGCCAGTCGAAGCGATACGGGCCACGGCAGCTTCTCCGCTCCCAACCGCAAGAAACTCCCACGGCCGCCCGCAGAATGAAACCCAAGGACATCGCCGCCTATATCTTCCTGGCCATCACCTGGGGCTTGTCGTTCCTTGTGCTGCTCAAGGTGGTGCACGCCTTCGGCTGGGTCGGCGCGGTCACATTGCGCTCGCTGATCGCCGGCATCACGCTCCTGCTGCTTGCCGCCGCGACCCGGCGCCGGCTCGATTTCAGCGCCGGCTGGCGGCGCTTCGCCGTTGTCGGCGCGACGACGGTTGCCGCGCAGCTTATCGGCCTATCCTATGCCACCCCGCGCATTGGCACGGCGGTGGCGGCCATTCTTGTTGCCGCGATCCCACTGTTCTCGATGATCCTCGGCCAGCTGTGGGGGCTTGAGCGCATCACCATTCGCGGGCTGGCCGGACTGCTGCTCGGCGCCTTCGGCATCATCGTCCTGGTCGGTTTTCCCGCGGTGCCGATCACAGCATCCTTCGCTTTCGGCTGCGCCGCCTCGCTGTTCAGTTCCTTCTCGGCCGCTTTCGGCAGCAATTATGCAAACCGACATCTGCGCTCGGCCGGCTCGTGGGAACTCACCAGTGCCGCCTTCCTGTTAGGCGGCCTGATGACGCTGCCACTGCTTCTCGCCGTACCGGTGCCGGCGATGCCGCGCGCCACCGACTTCCTCTATCTCGCCGTCCTCGCCTGCATGATGAGCGCGTTGACCTACATCGTCTATTTTCGGCTGATTGCCAGTATCGGCGCGACCAGGACGATCAGCGTCGAATTCGCCGTGACCGTGATCGCGGTGCTGGTCGGCACCAGCATGCTTGGGGAGTCGCTGACCGTAATCCAGGGCTTCGGCGCTGTCGCGATCATCGGCGGCTGCATACTGGTGCTCGATCCGTTCCCGCGCCGGGTGAAAGCGGTAGCCTTGCCATCCGCCACGCCCTTGGTGTAGTCAGTCCGCACACTCGAACGTCTTGAAAGGAGGGCTGCGTGTTCGATTTTTCTCGTCACCATCGTCAGCGTGGCCCGATTTCTGCCCTGCGAGCTTGCTTGCAGGGCTGACCAGGGACGGTCCGGGTTTTCCCGCTTCGATTTTTTGGTCTGCCCTTCGTGGTGCCGCAACGCCGAACCTGATGGCCGGTGGGCGCACCGTCAAAGTGCATTGAGCCGCTAGAGCATGATCCCGAAAAGTGGGAACCGGTTTTCGGAAAAGATCATGCTCCGACAAAGAGGCGGCCAAGACCAGAGAAATCAAAATGGCCCTGATCAGCCTCAAATCCCTCGGCGTCACCATGAGTGCGCCGCTGTTCTCCAAGCTCGACCTCACCATCGGCGGCGGCGACCGGCTCGGCATCGTCGCAGCCAACGGCCGCGGCAAGTCGACCTTGCTCAAATGTCTGACCGGCGCGATGGAGCCGACCTCGGGCGACATCACCCGCACGCGCGGCCTGCGCGTCGGCCATGTCGAACAGTCCGTCGCTCCAGCCCTTCTCAGCCATACCTTCCATCAGGTGGTGGCCGACGCCCTGCCGCCGGAGCAGGCCGACAGCGAGACGTGGCGCGTCGATGTGGTTTTGGATTCGCTCGATGTGCCGGAGCCGATGCGCGAACGGCCGATGCAGGCGCTGAGCGGCGGCTGGCAGCGGCTGGCACTGATCGCTCGCGTCTGGGTCACCGATCCGGATGTGCTGCTGCTCGACGAGCCGACCAACCATCTCGACCTTGCCCGCATCAGCCAGCTCGAGACCTGGCTGAACACGCTGCCGCGCGAGGTGCCCGTCGTCATCGCCAGCCACGACCGGGCCTTTCTCGACGCCACCACCAACCGGACGCTGTTCCTGCGCCCTGAACGGTCGTCGGTGTTTGCCTTGCCCTATTCCCGCGCCAGGCAGGCGCTCGACGACGTCGACGCCTCGACGGAGCGCAAGTTCCAGCGCGACATGAAGGTGGCGCAGCAATTGCGCCGGCAGGCGGCCAAGCTCAACAACATCGGCATCAATTCGGGTAGCGACCTGCTGACGGTCAAGACCAAGCAGCTCAACCAGCGCGCGGAAAGACTGGAAGAGGCGGCAGCTCCGGCGCACCGCGAAAAGTCGGCCGGTGCCATAAAACTGGCCAATCGCGGCACGCACGCCAAGGTGCTGATCACGCTCGACGACGCAGCTGTCGAAACACCCGACGGCACGCTGCTGTTCAGGACTGGCAAGCGCCACATCTGCCAGGGCGACCGCATCGTCCTGCTCGGCCGCAATGGCGTCGGCAAGTCGCGCTTCGTCACCCTGATCCGCAACGCCATTGTCGAACCGGACACGGTGCGGAATGTGAAGGTGACGCCGTCGACGGTGCTCGGCTACAGCGATCAGGCGCTGTCCGGCATCAGCGGCGACGACACGCCGCTGGGGCTGGTCTCGCGCCGCTACGATGTCGGCGAGCAGCGCGCCCGCTCGTTGCTGGCCGGCGCCGGCGTGGTCATCGAGATGCAGGAGAAAAAGATCGGCGTGCTGTCCGGCGGCCAGAAGGCGCGGCTGATGATGCTGGCGCTCAGGCTCGCCAACCCCAACTTCTATCTGCTTGACGAGCCAACCAACCATCTCGACATCGACGGCCAGGAAGCGCTGGAAGCGGAGCTGCTGGCGCATCAGGCAAGCTGCCTGCTCGCCTCGCACGATCGCTCCTTCATCCGCGCCATCGGCAACCGCTTCTGGCTGATCGAGAAGCGGCGGCTGATAGAAGTCGAGGACCCGGAGGATTTCTTCCGCTCGGTGGCTGAGGCGGCGGGGTGACGATTTTGGCGGCGTGACGGCATCCATGTCTGTGAAATTTCGCCCGTCGACAACAGGCCAAAATTTCGTATCACGATATGAGACGTCTTCTTGACTTACGAAGCGTATCATGTGAAGGTACGCTGCTCGGATACGGCAGATGATACGCTCGTTCAAGGACAAGACCAGCGAGGCCGTTTCGAACGGCAAGGCTCCGAAGGGGTTCCCGTCGGACCTTGTCCGGTCAGCCCAGCGAAAGCTGTTCATGATCGACAATGCCACCGAACTATCGGACCTGAAGACGCCTCCCGGCAACCGACTTGAGCCGCTGAAAGGCAACCGTGCCGGTCAGCATTCGATCCGCATCAACGATCAGTTTCGCATTTGCTTTCGCTGGGTGGATGGACAAGCCGAGAATGTCGAAATAACCGACTACCATTGAGGTTTTCAAATGCTGAACATCAACCCACCTATTCATCCGGGAGAAATCCTCCGCGAGGAATATCTCATGCCGCTTGGCCTGAAACCTTACACGCTGGCCAAGAAGCTGCATGTGCCGCGCACACGCATCGAGCGCCTCGCCAGCGAGACAACTCCGGTGACGCCCGACACAGCGCTACGCCTTGCGAAATTCTTCGGAACCACGCCGCAGTTCTGGATGAACATGCAGGCGAGCTACGACCTGGCTATCGAGGGAGAGGCCAAGAAGGCCGATCTAGAAACGATCGAACGTTTGGAAACGGCTGCCTGAAGTAAACCGCGTTGGTAACACCTGCCTTGAGCCGACTACGGAGGCAGCTAAAAAAATCGACCGTCTGTCGGATGACCACCACGCGCCACGTCCTTGGAATGCCGACACGATGATGCCGGCTTCAACCGAGGACAAAGCATCATGTTCACCCTGTCATCCATAGGCCGCATCACCACCCGATACATGGAAGCTCGCGCCCGCTATCGCAGCGAGCGCGCTCTTCTTTCACTGCCGATCGAATTGCGCAAGGACATCGGCTGGCCGGAAATCGTGATCGACGCCCAAAATGGCCCCTGTATCCGCAGAGAATCCTGACCGAAGCGACCGTCTAAAGCGGTGTCGCCTGCATCGACATGCGCATTCGAATGCCTGGCCTATCCAGGGCCGGTCCGCCGAAAAAATTTGGCGGCCATGTAGGATTGCCGCCGCCTCATCCGTCCTATGGCTCGCAAGGCCAAACGCAAAGAGGAGCAAGACATGACTGATCAGACCCCCGTTCAGCCCGCCGCTAAAGTGCTCGGCGGATTGACCCCTTATCTGCAACTGGATGGCGCCTTCAAGGCTGCCGAATTCTACAAGAAGGCCTTTGGCGCGGAGCAGGTGTTTGCCTATCCGCCGGACGAAAAAGGCCGCACGATGCACATCCATCTACACGTCAACGGCTCGACGTTGATGCTTGGCGATGCCTATCCCGAGCACGGCCATCCGCACAAGGATGCGCAAGGTTATACGCTGCAGCTGCACCTCCAGGACGACACCATTGAGACCTGGTGGCAGCGCGCGATCGATGCAGGCTGCGAGGAAGTGGTGCCGCTGCAGGTCATGTTCTGGGGCGACCGTTGGGGTCAGGTTAAGGACCCGTTCGGCGTGGCCTGGGCGATGAACGCACCGGTCAAGTAAGATTTAGCGAGCAGCAACGCCCTACCCCACGGGGTGATGCGCTCATCTGCGCCGGGCTGCCGGCCTGGCGCCCGATTCCAGCAACAGGAGACCAACAATGTCCTATGTCGATGGCTTCGTGCTTGCCGTGCCCAAGGCAAGACTCGACGACTACAAGAAGCTGGCCAACACCGCCGGCGTTGTCTGGAAGGAGCATGGCGCGCTCGCCTATGTCGAATGCGTCGGCGACGACGTGCCCTACGGCGAGGTCACGTCCTTCCCGCGTGCCGTGCAGGCGAAGGACGACGAGATCGTCGTCTTCTCCTGGGTCGTCTATGAATCGCGTAGGAGCCGCGACGAAATCATGGCCAAGGTGATGGCCGATCCGCGCATGAAGCCGGACTGGTCGAACATGCCGTTCGACGGCAAACGCATGATCTTCGGCGGCTTCGAAACGTTCATGGAGCTGTAGGATTCCGCGTCAGGTCAGCCTATCCAGCAGCGGCTTCAGCCTGTCGCCATAACGTTTCCACAGATCGACCGAGCCCTGGTACATCGGCTGGCGCACTTGTGCGGCGGAAGCCGTGCGCACCGGCCGGTCGGTCTTGTGGAAGGATAGCGCCGCATCGTCCCAAGGCAGGCCGAGATGGGCGATCAGCGCCCGCGTCTGGCCTTCCTGGTCGGCGACGAAATCCTCGTAGCGCACATCATGCACAACACCTGGCAGCACCGTGTGCCAATGCGCCATGATGTCGGTATACAGATTGTGGAAATCGGCCAGTTCGCCGAGATCGTAGCCATAGCGGTGACTGTCGCCGCGGAAATGCACCTTGTAGATCGACAGGCAGGTGGCCGCCGCATCGCGCGCGCAATGGACGATCTTGGCCTTCGGCAGCATCAGATGCAGGAAGCCGATCAGCAGGAAATTGCCCGGCATCTTGTCGGTGACATGCTCGAAGCCGGGATAGCGGGCGTGCAGCATGTCGAGATAGGCCTCGCCGGCCTCGGCGAAAGCCTTGTCGGGCATGTCGGCGATCCCTGCCGGGAAGCCGCCCTTCATTGTCAACGGAAACTGCTTGCCGACCGCCGTCTTCAGGATGCTGAGCTCGCCGGCACCGTGGACCTGGGGATGGCTGGCGATGATCTGCTCGACCAGCGTCGTGCCCGAGCGCGGCATGCCGACGACGAAGATCGGCGTGTCGTCGCTGATCGTGCTCGGCTTGTGCCTCTCGAGGAAGCCGGCGGTGAAGGTTGCCTTCATCGCCTCGAATTCGGCTCGCGTCTTGGCCGCATCGTAGTCGATGCCCTTGCGGCGGATCGCATTGCCTTCGGCGAAATAGTCGAAGGCTCGGCCATAATCCTTCAGATCGTCATTGGCCTTGCCGAGACCGAAGGAGAGCTGCATGCGCGCCAGGCTGTTTTGCGGCGCCTTGGCATGCTGAGCCTCCATGCTGGCGAGTTCGCTGTCGCGCTCCTTCTGGCGCTTGACCTGCGTCAACATCAGCCAGGCTCTCGCCATGGCGGGGTCGACCGCCAGCGCCTGCCGGAACAGGTCGGCTGCTTCATCGAGCTTGCCCTTTTCCATCAGCCCGACGCCGAGCCCGTGCAGCAGGTCGCCATCCTTGGGCCGGATCGCCAGCGCCTCGCGGAAGACGGCAAGCGCCTCGTCCAGGCGTCCCGCTTCCTGCAGCGTTTCGGCAAGACCGATGCGGGCGCGGACATGGAAGGGGTTGCGCCCGACCGTGCCGCGATAGATCTCTTCGGCGCCCTCGAACTGGCCGAGCTGCTTCAGTGACGAACCGAGATTGTCGCGCGCCGCCAGTTGATCGGGCCGCAGCGCCACCGCCTTGCGGAAGCAGTCGACGGCAGCGGCGACCCGACCGAGGTCGCGCAGCACCGTGCCGAGATTGTTTTGAAAATCCGGATTGCCGGGCTGCAAGCGCACCGACTGTTCGATCAGGTCCAGCCCTTCGGCGCTGCGCCCGGTCTGGTGCAGCAGCAGCCCCAGGAAATGCGCCGCGGCGGCGTGATTGGCCTTCTGCGCCAGGACCTGCCGGTAGATCGCTTCGGCCTCTTGCCGACGCCCGGCCTGATGCAGCTGCAGCGCCTGCTGGACACGCTGGTCGAGCCCCAATGGCGGTTGTCCTCCAGCGCCAGATCTGGCTGCCGCGCCCGCCGCTCGTCTCTGATCTCTGTTGATGGGAAACCTGCCGTGTTTTGTACGCCTGTGGCGATCTAGGCCATCGGCGCGGCAGGTTCAAGGCTTCGCTTGGTGTCTCGCTCGTTGCAACGGCGTGGAAGGGATCAAATTAGCCGGTTGGTCTCGGCGACCTGCCTGGCACGCCGAACTGTTCCATCGGTGTCGGCGATCCTTCGCCTTGCAGCCTCGTCGCTCCTGATGGTCAGTCGTGCCGACTTGACGATCATCGGCTTGCCGGCCGGGTCAGCGGCGATGGTGTGCATGACGGCTGGCTTGATGATCGGGTTGATCGCTACGGTCATGCCTCTAGGGGTTCTGACGGAAATCATGGTTTTCATCCTTCCAGAAATAAATAAAATGCAAGTTCCTGGACAATCGGCCCAGCGTGAATTTAAGCAATTTTTGAAAGTCGCCGACCCATATCAGACTTTTTCAAATAGTTACAGCGATCTATTTTTTTGCCATCGTCGGTGTTTTTCATAAATCTTCTTGAATAACGGGCCCTATCGGCCTATGTTAGCGATATCGTTTTGGGCCAGAATTGGCATCTCGCGGCGTCGGAGGTTCTCGACCCGCCATTCTTATTCCAATCATCGATATCGGGCGCGCGGTCCGTTTTGCTCCGCGGCCATGTCTCATTCTTTCGAAAGATCCATATGAACACCGGAACCGTAAAGTTCTACAATGGCCAGAAGGGCTTTGGCTTCATTCAGCCGACCGAAGGCGGGAAGGACGTTTTCGTCCATGTCAGCGCGCTGGAGCGCGCCGGCTTCCCCGGCCTCGCCGAAGGCCAGAAGCTGCGGTTCGAGTTGGAGCGCGACACCAAGGGCCGCGAGTCGGCCGCCAATTTGCAATCGATCTGATCCGGCCGAATTCGATGAACGCTGACCACGGATGTACTGGCAGCTCTCGAAAGCGGCTTATTTCCAGCGACTGCCGGAAATAGGAAAGCGGGGTTCGTCCCCGCTTTTTTGCTTTCAGGACCGCTGCTTTGCATAGGTAAGACAATGCCGGACCGCACCACCCACTCCATCGCGCATTTCGCGACGCCCTTTGTGCTCGGCGGGCTGGAAGGGATACTGCCGGCCGGCGACTACGACATCGATCACGACGAAGAGCTGTTCGAGGGCATGTCGCGGCTTGCCTGGCGCCGCGTCGCCACTTTCATCCATCTGCCGGCAAGGGCAGTGAAAAACCCGCCCACCCGCCAGCTTGTCGCCATCGATTACCTCGAACTCGAAACAGCGCTGAAGCGCGACAGGGAGAATGCAGCATGATCCGTTTCCAGCAGAATGCGCGCCCGCGCACCGACACGCCCGCGCACCAGTTTGCGATCGGTCAGACAGTGCGCATGAAGAGCCGTATCGGCCTCGTCCAGAAGACCGCCGAACTGTTCCAGATCAAGAGCAGGCTGCCGGTCAAGGACGGCTCGCCGCAATACCGCATCCGCAGCGAGCAGGAGACCCATGAGCGGGTCACCACCGAAGACAATCTCGAACCGGCCGACAACCCGGTCGTTGCCAACGACCCGGTTGTCTGAGACCCCAGCAAAGCCAAGTCAGCACGCAACAGGAGCACGATATGTCCAAGGGTCAACAGCGAAGCAACCGCGAAACGCGCAAGCCGAAGAAGGACAAGGTCGTGGCCAAGCCCGCCTCCCCGTTCGGCTCGTCGGTCAAGCAGGCCGAGAGCAGCCTGAAGCCAAAGTCGAAGGGCTGACACAACTGGAGGGCGCCTCAAGCGCCTTCACCGTCGTCCCTGTGCGAGGCGGCGAATTGACTGAACAGGCCCGCGCAACGCTCTGCCACGGAGGCTTCCTTGAACTTCTTCATCGAGTTCTACCGGTCGCGCAACGCGGACGAAGCCACACTCGACAAGGTGTCACTAGAAGCTCCGAACCTGCGTGCCGCCCTGCAGGGCGCCACCGCGCTGTTCCACACACTGGCCATGCCGCAAATCCCCGATCGCCTGCGCATTTCCGACGACAATGGCAGCGAGCTTTACGCCGGCCCGGCTGATGGAGCCTATCCGACGGGAATTTGACCGAACGCCTCGGTTTTTCATTCTCCCCTTGGGGGGCCCGAAGGGCCGGCGAGGCTCCCGCCCCGCCCAAGCGGTGAATTGGCGCGCGGCACCGAGACGGTTGAGGCCGGCCCAACTCATAGGACCGAGCTTCGCTCGGCCACTTTCTCCAACAAAAAGGTGAGAAGGCAAGACACGCCTTGGCTTCTCAGCACGGCCCGTCGTCAACGACGCGGTAGTCCGCAGCCCGAGCCTCGCAAGCGTTGGGGAAGGTACGCATCTCGCCGTGCCGGCGAGCGCACACCGGCGCATATTCGCGGGTGCAGAACGTCTGTTCTTCGCCGCCGCCGCCTCCGTCGCGACACGGACCGTCGCGGACGATGCGATAGCCGGCCCGGTCGGCAAGGCAGGCGTTGGCGAAGGTCTGGCGGTCGCCGCCGCGGCGGGCGCAGACCGGCTCGTACTGCCGGCTGCAATATTGCGGTTCGGGACGTGGCGGACGCGGCCCCGGTCCATCATCGACGACGACGGTGCAGGCGGCAAGAATTGTCGACAGCAACAGGATGGCAAAACCCTGTCGCGAAAAGATTGCCGCCAGAAATTTCATGTTGATCTCCCACGATCGCGTCCCCGGTTGCCGATCCTTGCCATTACGTTGCCAAATGCAACCCCTGTTTGCAGTCCCCTTAGACGGAAACGGCGTCTCGACCATGGCCGGCGTCGGCTTGCCCAGCCACCTCGACATCTGGCCTATTCGTGCCCCGGCTCTGGCCGATGACCCAACCGGTAAGCCAGCCTATGCCGAGCCGATCGATGTTCAGGTCAGTCGATCCATGCGTCGGGATGCGCCAATGCGGCGGCCCGCGGCGCTATCTTGCAACCATCACGTTTCCGTGCGATAAATTCCGTGTTCGGGCATTTGCGACCCGGAGAGCGGAACGTTTTGGACGACCTTTCCCCGATACTGTGAATCTCTGACGGCCCCGTTTTCGGCGGGGGGTTTGACCATGCGCCAATGCATGACTGCCGAAGCAACCACCGGGAACTGCCCTTTGCGCCAGGCGGCGGGCAGGACCACCAAAGACTGAACGGGTGAAGGAGTTTCCCCAATGGCCCAGACCGGCACCGTTAAATTCTTCAACGCGACCAAAGGCTTCGGTTTCATCACGCCCGACGGCGGCGCCAAGGATGTGTTCGTCCATATTTCCGCGATCGAGGCCTCAGGCCTGCGCACGCTCGTCGACGGCCAGAAGGTCACCTTCGACGTCGAGCCGGACCGCATGGGCAAGGGACCCAAGGCCGTCAACCTCCGCGCTGCCTGAGCCATTCGGGCGTCTCTCGGACGCGCGACGGAGGCTCCAACGCCTGAACCTGGCTTGGAGAGGGATCTGGATTTTTGAAAGGCGCGGCGATCTTCGTCGCGCCTTTTTCGTGCCGAAGGTGCAGACCAATGCTTGTCGCCCAAAAATGGCTGGTTCGGGGGACCGATATGCATGAAAGCAAGGACCTGAGGCGCGCCGCGACGCCCTTTGGCCGCCTGCAAAACTTTCTCTTGCCGATGACGCTAAAATAAAGGACAAATTTCCATTCGGGCATTTGCCGGCCCGAGACTGGAATTTATGGGACAAAGGAGCTTCCCATGCCGCAGACCGGCACCGTGAAATTCTTCAACCATGCCAAAGGCTTCGGCTTCATCACGCCCGACGATGGCGCGAAGGATGTTTTCGTCCATATTTCAGCCGTGCAGGCGTCAGGTCTTCCCGGTCTCGAGGATGGGCAGAAAGTGACATTCGACACCGAGCCGGACAAGCGTGGCAAGGGTCCGAAGGCCGTCAACCTGTCGGTCGGCTGAGCCGCCTCAGACCGTCGACGGCAAGCAGTTTCGCCCCGTTGAGAGCGTGTGACCATTTACGCCTTTTTTGAATTAACACATCGAAATCCGTTCAGCCCCTGTTCAGCCACGGTCGCATATTAGTCTTTGGTAAAGCCGGACCGCATCCCCCGAAACTGCACGGGCCGGTACGAAGGAGACCAAGATGAACCGAGTTTTCAAGATCGCCACCCTGTCCGCAGCCGTGGTCGCCACCACACTCGCGACCTTGCCCGCTGCTAATGCAGGTGACTGGCGCCACCATCATGGCCATCACGGCAACGGCGATGCCATTGCCGCCGGCGTCCTCGGCCTCGCGGCGGGCGCCCTGATCGGTGGCGCGTTGGCCAACGACCAGCCCCCGCCCTACGCTGACCGCTACTACGACGACAGTTACTACGATCGTGACGTAGTGGTGCGCCCGGCCCCGGTCCGCCGCTACTATGCGGAGCCGAGGGTCGTTTACAATGAAGGCTACGCCGAGCCGTGGACCCGCGGTTGGTACGAGTATTGCTCGGACCGCTACCGCACGTTCAACACCCGCACCGGCACGTTCACCGGCAGTGACGGCGAACAGCATTTCTGCACGGCAAACTAAACTATAGGGCTTCCCTGCCCCAAACAAAAAGCGCCGGCCGCGAGGTCGGCGCTTTTTGCTTTTCAGGATCGCGCTTGCAGCTGTCCGGCATTCGCAGCCGGCGCTCAATATCGCTCCACCTTAAACCAGAAAAGGATTGGTGCGCCGCTCCTCGCCGAAGCGTCCGCCAGGACCGTGGCCGCAGATGAAGCCGATGTCGTCGCCGAGAGGCAGCAGCTTGTCCTTGATCGACGCGATGAGCGCCGCGTGGTCGCCGCCCGGCAGGTCGGTGCGGCCGACAGAACCGCGAAACAGCACGTCGCCGACATGGGCGAATTTGGCCGCGCGGTTGTAGTAAACGACATGGCCAGGCGCGTGGCCGGGGCAGTGCAACACCTCGAAAACATGGCCGCCGAACGAGACGGTCTCGCCTTCAGTCAGGAACCGGTCGGGCACGCAGTTGCGCGCACCGGCAATGCCGTAGCGCCTGCCCTGGTTTTCCAGATTGTCGAGCAGCGGCTTGTCGGCCTCATGCGGTCCGACGATCTCGACGCCGAGCGCTTCCTTCAACTCCATGGCGCCGCCGGCATGGTCGATATGGCCGTGCGTTATCCAGATCGCACCGGCTGATATCGCATTGTCCTTCAGCGCCGCCAGCACCTTGTCGATGTCACCGCCTGGATCGACGACGACACCGTGCTTGTCGTCCATGTCGAACAGGATGGTGCAATTCTGCTGGAACGGTGTGACCGGCACGATGCCGGCATTGAGCTGACCCATGATCGTCCTTTCGCTATGCCAGCCGTGATTTAGAGACGCTGGTGAAGGGCGTCCACCCCTCGAAAGACGAACAGTCAGTAGCTCCAAAACGGAAATGGGCGACCGAAGCCGCCCATTTGAAAGACCGAATGGCCGCAGCTTACTTCTTCATCGCGCCCATGACCGCGCCGAGAATGCCGGTCAGGATCGCGCCGCCGCCGGCGCCGCCGATGATATTCTGCAGATTCAGCGCGCTGCCGAGACCGCTCGTTGCTGCTGCCGCAGCCGCCGTATCAACCGCGCCGCCGCCAAGCAGGCTGCCGAGGATCGCCGCGCCGCCGACGCCGCCAATGGCTCCACCCAGGATTTTGGGAAGCTGACCCATCGCCGCCGTCTTGAGCGCCGCACCGACCGCCTGACCACCGATGATGCCTGTAATCACCTGCACAATGATCGGAAGAAGCGTGTTCATGTCCATATGATTAGTCCCTCCATAACTGCCAGCCTCCCGGGCCGACAGCATCATGAGACGCCGAATTGGACGAAAGTCAAATGCAAGAATGCTTAAATAGAAGGGGCGGCGCTAAAACTGCCCCTGCTTGCTAAAAAAGCTGTGACTATCGTTATTCTGCAGCGATCGCGTGCTTGGGTTGAACGGCGGCAGAATAGTCATCCATAAGGTTCTTGGCGATTTCACCAACCTCGAATCGGTAAGGTCCGATCTCCGACACCGGCGTTACTTCCGCTGCGGTGCCGGTCAGGAAGCACTGCTGGAAGCCTTCCAACTCTTCCGGCAGGATTGCACGCTCGATCACCTCCAGACCGCGATCCTTGGCCAACCCAATGACCGTGCGGCGGGTGATGCCGTCAAGGAAGCAGTCGGGCATGGGCGTGTGGATCTTGCCGTCCTCGACGAAGAAGATGTTGGCGCCGGTCGCTTCAGCGACCTGGCCGCGCCAGTCGAGCATCATGGCGTCGGCATAGCCCTTGGCCTCGGCGGCGTGCTTGGACATGGTGCAGATCATGTAGAGGCCGGCGGCCTTCGATTTGGACGGTGCGGTGCGCGGGTCGGGCCGGCGCCATTCCGCCACGTCGAGGCGGATGCCTTTCAGCTTCTGCGCCGGATCGAAATAGCTCGGCCACTGCCAGATGGCGATTGCGCAGTTGATGCGGTTGTTCTGCGCCGAAACGCCCATCTGTTCGCTGCCGCGCCAGGCGATCGGCCGGACATAGGCGTCCTGGAAACCCTGCTTCTTCAAAAGCGTGGTGGAGGCGTCGTTGAGCTCGGCCACCGAATAGGGAATCTTGAAGCCGAGCATGCGCGCCGATTCATGTAGGCGCTCGGTGTGTTCGTTGAGCTTGAATATCTCGCCGCCATAGGCGCGCTCGCCCTCGAAGACGGCGCTGGCGTAATGCAGACCATGGGTCAGCACATGGATCTTGGCGTCACCCCACTGGACGAATTCGCCGTTCATCCAGATGAAGCCTTCCAGTTGATCGAAGGGAACGGATGCCATGGTAACCTCCCGCGGGCGGCAGCCCGCATAGCGTTGTGTCGTTGTGTGTTCTTGTCGCCTATCGAAGGCGGCTTTTTCAGGAGCGTAGGCGGATAATTGCGCTCTGGCAAACTAAGGAAGTTCCGGAAAAGCCGGCTTGGCTTGCCTTTTCGTTCGCAATTCGCCCAAAAGCTTGTCAAAAATTATCATTGCAGGGAAATTACGTCAATAGTACTGACATAATCTCTCTTTCCCACGGAGAAATGATGACGGATCGTAGCCACACAGCCGGGAAACCGATCAGGACCGCGATGTCAGACGAGGACGGCATCGACTTCGCCATCATCGAATTGCTCTTCTATGCCTATCGTGACTTCACCTCCGATCCGGATCAGATCCTGGCCGACTACGGCTTCGGCCGTGCCCACCACCGGGTGCTGCATTTCGTCAACCGCAGGCCGGGCCTGACGGTCGCCGAACTGCTCGACGTGCTGAAGATCACCAAGCAGAGTCTGGCTCGCGTGCTCAAGCAATTGATCGACACCGACCATGTCGTGCAGTTGCAAGGTCCACGCGACCGCCGCCAGCGCGAGCTTTATCCGACGGCCAGGGGCCGTGCGTTGGCGTTGGCGCTGGCGCGGCCACAGTCGCGCCGCATCCATGCTGCATTGGAAGATTCCGGAATAACCGAACGGACCTTGGTGGAACGGTTCCTCGAAGCGATGGTCGATCCGGAACTGAGGGCGCAAATCGACCTGGGGTCCGCAAAAATGTCAGGGAAAAACCATGGAGAGCACTGAACGGGTAGATCACGCGGCCGCACCGGACGACGACGCACCGCATTTGCTTGTGGTCGACGACGACACCCGCATCCGAAATCTTCTCAAGCAGTATCTGACCGAAAACGGCTTTCGCGTTACCGTCGCCGGCAATGCCGGCGAAGCCAGGCGCAAACTTGCCGGCCTCGACTTCGACCTTCTGGTGCTAGACGTCATGATGCCCGGCGAGACGGGCGTCGACCTGACCAAGTCGCTGCGCGCCGAAAAGAACGTACCGATCCTGATGCTGACGGCGCTGTCGGAGACCGATAGCCGCATCAGCGGGTTGGAGGCCGGCGCCGACGACTATCTGCCAAAACCTTTCGATCCGCGCGAGCTGATCCTGCGCATCAACAATATCCTGCGCCGCGGCGGCCCGACGACCACGCCGAAGGTCGAGCAGTTGGTTTTCGGCCCCTACACCTTCCAGATCGCCAGGCGCGAATTGAAGCGTGGCGGCGAGGCGCTGAAGCTGACCGACCGCGAGCAGGAGATCCTGGCGATCTTTGCCGCGCGGGCAGGTGAGACCATACCCCGCCACGAGCTTGTCGGCGACGATTCGGAAGTCGGCGAGCGCACCATCGACGTCCAGATCAACCGGCTGCGTCGCAAGATCGAGCGCGATCCGTCCAATCCGGTCTGGCTGCAGACCGTGCGCGGTATTGGGTATCGGCTCAGCGTGGAATAGAATGCCGCCTGCGGCCGGCTGAACGGCCGCGGGCGAGCGAAAAGAGCGAATGGCAACCACGGAACTGGAACAGCCGGGCAATGGCGGCTTGAGCGCACGCGCCACGCGGACGCTGAAGGCCGTGCCGCGCGCTTGGAACCGCTTCTGGCGCCTCGTGTCGCTCTATATGCCAAAGCGGCTCTATGCCCGCTCGCTGATCATCGTCATCGCGCCGATGATCCTGCTGCAATCGGTCGTTGCCTTCGTCTTCATGGAGCGCCATTGGGCAACCGTGACGCAGCGCCTGTCGCAGGCCACCGTACGCGACATCGCCGCAATCATCGACCTGATCGAGACCTATCCGCACGACGCCGACTACACCAATATCATCCGCATCGCCCAGGATCGCATGCAGTTGAAGGTCGACCTGCTGCCGCCCGATCCGTTGCCGCCGCCTGGACCCAAACCTTTCTTCTCTATCCTCGACGATGTTCTCTCGTCCGAAATCACCCGCCAGATCAACCGCCCGTTCTGGATCGACACGGTCGGCAATTCCAACATCGTCGAGGTGCGCGTCCAGCTCGAGAACAAGGTGCTGCGCGTCTTCGTGCGCCGCAGCCAGGCCTACGCCTCGAACACCCACATCTTCCTGATCTGGATGGTCGGCACCTCGCTCGTGCTCCTGACGATCGCCATCCCCTTCCTGCGCAACCAGATCCGGCCGATCCTGATGCTTGCCGAAGCTGCCGAAAGCTTCGGCAAGGGCCGGCCGATGCCGCGCGACTTCCGGCCGCGCGGCGCCGAGGAGGTTCGCCGCGCCGGCTTTGCCTTCATGCAGATGCGCGAGCGCATCGAACGCCAGATCGAGCAACGCACCGCCATGCTGACCGGCGTCAGCCATGATCTGCGAACCATCCTCACTCGTTTCAAGCTGCAGCTGGCGTTGGCCGGCGGCAAGGCCGAGACCAAGGCGGCGCTCGACCAGGACATCGACGACATGCAGTCGATGCTGGAAGGCTATCTCGCCTTTGCCCGTGGCGAAGCTTCGGAAGACGCCGGGCGGTTCGATCTCGAAGCCTATTTCGAGAAGCTCGGCGAGGAAGCCAGGCTGCGCAAGCGCAAGCTGTCGACGACGCTTGCCGGCGACCCCGATGTGCATGTGCGGCCGAACGCCTTCGCCCGATTGATGTCAAACGTCATCGGCAACGCCTTCCGCTATGCCAAGACGGTGGAGGTCAACGCCACCCATGGCCGCGGCTCGCTGCTGGTCACCATCGACGATGACGGCCCAGGCATTCCGGCCGACCGGCGCGAAGAGGTGTTCAAGCCCTTCGTGCGGCTCGACGAGGCGCGCAACCTCGACGCCAGCGGCACCGGGCTCGGCCTGTCGATTGCCCGCGACATCGCTCGCAGCCATGGCGGCGATATCACCCTGGACGACAGCCCGCTCGGCGGCCTGCGCGCCGTCATCAAGGTTCCAGCATAGTCGGCGGAACACGGGCTTCATCCGCCCGTCATGAAACCGTGGTCAAGGACGCCCATGAAGCGCGCGACCTCAGTCGATTCGGCCCTGCCGCCTCACTTCGACCCCGTGCCCGCCCGGGTGCGCTGGAGCGAAGCGAGAGCAGCCGGCTGGTCGCCGTTCAGGCATCGTCTCAAAGCAACCGTCGACCTTTCCTGCAAAGGGCCGCCATGCGCATATTGATGGTCACCGACGCCTGGCGCCCGCAGGTCAATGGCGTCGTCCACACGCTGGAGCGGCTCACCGAGACGCTGAAATCCTTCGATGTCGCGGTGGATTTCCTGACGCCCAACATCTTTCGCACGCTACCCTTGCCGACCTACCCCGACATAAGGCTGGCACTGACCACCCCCGGCCATGTCGCGCGCCTGATCGAAGCCGGCAAGGCGGATCACATCCACATCGTCACCGAGGGTCCGCTGGGCATCATGGCGCGGCGCTATTGCCGCAATGCCGGCCGGCCGTTCACCACCAGCTATCACACGCGCTTTCCCGAATATCTCAGCGCCCGCCTGCCGGTGCCGGAGAGCTGGACCTATCGTTGGCTGCGCGATTTCCACAATTCCGGGCAGGGCACGCTCGTCGCCACCCAGTCGCTCGCCGACGACCTCTCGGCGCGCGGCTTCAACAAGCTGCGGCCGTGGACGCGCGGCGTCGACACCGACCATTTCCGGCCGGACAAGAAGAAGGACCTCGGCTTCCCCGGGCCGGTCTTCCTCTGCGTCGGCCGCGTCGCCATCGAAAAGAACCTGGGTGCATTCCTCGAACTCAATCTGCCCGGCAGCAAGGTGGTCGTCGGTGAGGGTCCGGAGCTTGCCAGGCTGAAGGCGAAATTCCCACGAGCGCATTTCCTGGGCCACCGCCCCAATGACGAACTGGCCGAGATCTATGCCTCGGCCGACGTCTTCGTCTTCCCCAGCCGCACCGACACGTTCGGCAACGTCATCATCGAGGCACTGGCCAGCGGCACCCCAGTCGCCGCCTATCCGGTGACCGGGCCAATCGACATCGTCGGCGACGGTTTTGGCGGCGCGGTGTCGAACGATCTGCGCGAGGCAGCGCTTGCCGCCCTCAGCGTAGATCGCGCGCAAGCACGCGAACGCGCCATGCGCTACAGCTGGAAAGCCTGCGCCGAAATGTTTCTCGACACGGTCGAAGAGGCGCTCGGCACGACGCGGAAGCTGGCGGCCTGACGCAGGCGCAACCGCAATGAATGCTCGGAACCGACGCGAAGGGAACGCAACGGTCTAAAACAATCTGCCGCCGTCCGGCACCTTGCGCTCGATTGCGCCGAGCACCACGGCACCCTCCTCGTCGGGAAAGCCGAGCGTCAGCACTTCCGACATGAACGGGCCGATCTGGCGCGGCGGGAAATTGACCACCGCGAACACTTGCCGGCCGACCAGCGTCTCCGGCGTATAATATTTGGTGATCTGCGCCGACGACTTCTTGATACCGATGCCGGCGCCGAAATCGATCTTCAGCTTGAATGCCGGCTTGCGCGCCTCGGGGAACGGTTCGACCTCGACGATGGTGCCGGCGCGGATGTCGACACGATCGAAATCGGCAAAACTGATCTCGGGCTTAAGCGCGCTGCTCGAACTCATCTTCCGTTTCTGCCTTGGTTCAGGCGTTGCCGTAGGTCTCGAACAGCACGCCGGCCAGCGCGTCCTTGGCCGAGGTCCCCGACCAGACGACGAACTGGAACGCCTGGAAATAGCATTCGCAGGCTTCCAGCGCAGACGACAGCAAGACTTCGACCTGCTGGCTCGACGGCTCGACCCCGCCGGCCAACAGCAGCGACTGACGGAACATGATCGCGCCCTCCTGCTCCCAGAGGTCGAAATGGCCAAACAGCATCTGTTCGTTGATGAGCGACAAGAGCCGCATCACTTCCAGCGCGCGGGTCTCCGGCACCTTGATGTCGAAGGCGCAGGCCAGGTGCAGCGCCTCGAAATCCTCCATCCATGAGAAGGAAACGTGATAGTCGGTCCAGCTTCCGGCAACCGAAATCGAAATTTCGTCGTCGCCGGCCCGCTCAAAGGACCAGTCGTTGTTGTGGGCCACCTGCTCGATAACATCCACCGGATGGATTTCGCGGGAGAATTCGAGTTCGAGAAGTTCCATGGAA
Source organism: Mesorhizobium sp. M1050 (assembly GCF_040318715.1). Lineage (NCBI taxonomy): Bacteria > Pseudomonadati > Pseudomonadota > Alphaproteobacteria > Hyphomicrobiales > Phyllobacteriaceae > Mesorhizobium > Mesorhizobium sp. M1050. The sequence goes on from NZ_JAMYMV010000001.1 coordinate 164,316, forward strand.
TGCTTCCTGTCGTTCTGTACGAGCGCCGCCACACGCTCCGCGGGAGGGCACACACAACGAACAATCTTGTCTAGAACTCGGACGGCCAGGACTTTCTTCGCGCAAAGACCACTTCTCGACACAAAGACCCCGGACCGGACCCCACCGCCCGGCCACATGACCCTGCTCCGAATCATGCAACAAATTCAGTCTATTGATCGGGAGTCGCGTGAACAGCCCAATTTTTCCCACTGCGTCATTCGCATGTGGAAAGCCGCTGTCACAAAGATTCATGCAATGCCGTTAAGCGATTCACGGCAAAGCGCTTTTCAGGATCGGGCTATGTGGAAAAGTTTAACGATTATTTTTTTGCGCGGGGCTTGGCCGCCGCCGCCGGTGCGGCGTCACCGCTCAGTTCGGCAAGCTTGGTCTCGAGCGCCTCGATGCGGGCGGCGAGCCGGCTGTTTTCTTCCCGGGCCTTGGCGGCCATCTCGCGCGCGGCTTCGAACTCTTCGCGCTGCACCACGTCCATTGTGTTGAGAATGCGCTCGGCCTGGCCCTTGAAGGCGGTCTCCACCTCACGGCGCACGCCCTGGGCGGCGCCGGCGGCATCGGTCATCAGCTTGGCGAATTCATCGAGAATGCGGTTCGGTCCGGTAGACATGGCAAATCCTCGCGCTTGCACAAATTGACGTAGTGGCGCTGCGCGTCGAATGCAAGCATGTTGCGCCGCGTTGCGGCATCAAGTCGAGAGCGCCCACCTTGCCTTGACCGTGCCAAAAGCCTGCCGCATGGTCCGCGCGAAAACGCGTTTTGCAACCGAGAGTTCCCCGTTGAACGAATATTTCCTGCTGCCGCTGGCCTCCCTGCCCTTCCCCAACATCAACCCGATCCTCATCCAGATCGGGCCGCTGGCGGTGCATTGGTACGGCGTCGGTTACATCGTCGGCATCCTGTTTGCCTGGTGGTATGCCAAGCGGCTTGCCGCCAGTGCCAAGCTGTGGCCGAACGGCGTCCTGCCGATGAAGCCGGTGGACCTCGACGATTTCATCGTCTGGGCGGCCATCGGCGTCGTGCTGGGCGGCCGCACGGGCTATGTGCTGTTCTATGATCTGCCGCGCTACATTGCGCACCCGCTCGATATCTTCGCGGTCTGGCAAGGCGGCATGTCGTTCCATGGCGGCCTGCTTGGCGTTATCCTCGCCATGACGCTGTTTTCGATCAAGCGCGGCATCCGCACATGGTCATTGTTCGATGTCGTGGCCGCCGGCGTGCCGGTTGGCCTTGGCCTGGTGCGCGTAGCCAACTTCATCAATTCCGAGCTGTGGGGCCGGCCGACGGACGTGCCCTGGGCGTTCGAATTCCCCAATGGCGGGCCGTTTGCCCGTCACCCCAGCCAGCTCTACGAGGCGCTGCTCGAGGGTGTGGTGCTGTTCCTCGTGCTGCGCATCCTCACCCATTGGCGCCTCAAGCTGAAGACGCCGCGCTTCGTCGGCGGCGCCTTCATCTGCGGCTACGGCCTGTCGCGCATCTTCGTCGAGTTCTTCCGCGAGCCCGACCAGCAGCTCGGCTATCTCCTCGGCACCAACTGGCTGACCATGGGCATGATCCTGTCGACGCCGATGGTGCTGGCCGGCATCTGGGCGATGCTGACCGCCAAGCCGGTGGCACAGCCGCAGCCGATATGACCCGGCTGAAGACCCGCATCGTCGACCTGATCGAGGCATTGGGGCCGCTTCCCATCAACGAATACATGGCGCTTTGCCTCTTCGACCCGCAGGACGGTTATTACATGACGCGCGAGCCCTTCGGTGCGGCCGGCGACTTCATCACCGCGCCCGAGATCAGCCAGATGTTCGGCGAACTGGTCGCTGTGTGGGTGTACCAGGCCTGGCTGGCGAGCGGCCGGCCACTGCCGGCCACCATCGCCGAGATCGGCCCCGGCCGCGGTACGCTGATGAAGGACATGCTGCGAACGCTGTCGCGGCTAGATCCAGAACTCGCCAACGGCGCCACCTTCGCCATGATCGAGACCAGCCCACGCCTGACAGAAGTCCAGCAACGGACGCTTGGCGTCACACCTTTCGCGGTTCGTTGGCACGAAACCATCGAGACGCTGCCGCGGCAGCCGCTGTTCATCGTCGGCAACGAACTGTTCGACGCCGTGCCCGTCCGCCAGTTCGTCCGCGCCGGCGCCGGCTGGCGCGAGCGCATGATTGGCCTGGATGACACCAACGAACTGCGCTTCTTCGCCGGTGCCGGCTCGGTCGACCCGACGCTGCTGCCCGCCGATGCCGACGGTGCACCGCAAGGCGCTATCGTCGAAGTGGCGCCTGCCCGCACGGCACTGATGGCGGCCATCGCAGAGCGCATATCAAGGCATGGCGGTGCCGGCCTGTTCCTCGACTATGGCCATCTCCAGCCGGGCGTCGGCGACACGCTGCAGGCATTGCGCGGCCACAATCGCGAAGATGTGCTGGCAAATCCCGGCGAGGCCGACCTCACTACCCATGTCGATTTCGCCGCCCTTGCCGCAGCCGTTCGAGCGCACGGCCTCGACGCCCATCTGTCGACCCAGGGCGATTTCCTGCTCGGCATGGGGATTCTCGAACGCGCCGGCCGCCTCGGCGCCGATGCCGACCAGGCGACACGCGACAACATAACTGAGGCTGTCGAGCGCCTCGCCGCTCCGCAAAACATGGGCGCACTGTTCAAGGTGCTTTCGGTGCTGCCGCGCGGCGTGGCCGTCCCATTCTCTGCAACAACGACCTTCGCGGCGGATTGACTTTTCACCGCCGCCCCTCCCAATCTCCCGTCCGGCGAAAAGAGACGGTCACACCGCCCAGCCCGCCTCCTTCTCGACGAAGCACCTTCTTCTTGACGAAACCGCCCACACGGACAACAACGCCCGCATGCTGAATCAGACCAAACCGGATCCCGTTCGGTCGCCGCTGCTGGACAAGGCGCAGGCACAAGGCATTCGCCACGGCTATTTCACCCGCATTGGCGGTGTCTCCAGCGGCATCTATCACGGCCTCAACATCGGCACCGGATCGAACGACGATCAGGCCCTGGTGGCCGAGAACCGCGCCCGGGTCGCTGCGTGGATGGGCGTGCCGGCACGCCATCTGTTGACCGCCTGGCAGATCCACTCACCCGATGTCGTCATCGCCCGGGAACCCTTTGCCGGCGAGCGCCCCAAGGCAGACGCCATCGTCACCGACCGGCCGGGCGTCGCCATCGGCGCCTCGACCGCAGATTGCGGTCCGGTGCTCTTCGCCGATCCGCAGGCGCGCATCATCGGCGCCGCACACGCCGGCTGGAAAGGCGCTTTCACAGGCGTGCTTGAAAACACCGTCCTCGCCATGGAAAGCCTCGGTGCCCATCGCCAAAACATCGTCGCGGTGCTCGGCCCTTCGATCGGCCCGCAAAATTATGAAGTCGGACCGGAATTCGTTGCCCGCTTTGTTGAAGCCGACGCCGAGAACATCAGCTATTTCGCGCCTTCCGCCAACGCCGGCCATGCGATGTTCGACCTCAGCCGCTACACGGTCGACCGGCTGGCCAAGGCCGGTGTAACAGCCGACGGCCTCGGACGCTGCACCTATGCCGAGGAAGATCTGTTCTACTCCTACCGGCGCGCCACGCACCGCAAGGAGCCCGATTACGGCCGGCAGATTTCGGCAATCGTTTTGGAGAGGGAATAATGGCGCTGCATTTTGAACGATCCGAATTCGACGCGCGGCGCGACCGGCTGATGATCGAGATGGCCGAGAAGAAGCTCGACGCCATCCTCCTGTTCGCGCAAGAGAGCATGTACTGGCTGACCGGCTACGATACGTTCGGTTTCTGCTTCTTCCAGTGCCTGGTGGTGAAGGCCGACGGTTCGATGGTGCTTCTGACCCGCTCGGCCGATCTGCGTCAGGCGCGCCAGACCTCGATCATCGACAACATCGTTCTGTGGACCGACCGCGATGGCGCCAATCCGGCGGTCGACCTGCGCAATCTGCTCAACGAACTCGACCTGCTTGGCGCTCGCATTGGCGTTGAATACGACACTCACGGCCTGACCGCCTTCAACGGCCGCCGGCTCGACGAACAGTTGCAGACCTTCGGCCAGATCGCCGATGCATCCGGCATCGTCGGCCGGCTGCGCCTGTTCAAGAGCCCAGCCGAAATCGCGAAGGCCGAGAAGGCCGCCAATCTCTCGGACGACGCGCTCGACGCGGCCTTGCCGCTGATCAAGCAGGGTGGCGACGAAGCCTTGATCCTGGCCGCCATGCAAGGTGCGATCTTCGCCGGCGGCGGCGACTATCCAGCCAACGAGTTCATCATCGGCTCCGGTGTCGATGCCCTGTTGTGCCGCTACAAGGCCGGCCGCCGCAAGCTCACAAAGAACGACCAGCTGACGCTTGAATGGGCTGGCGTCTTCAACCACTACCATGCGCCGATGATGCGCACGGTGCTGACCGGCAAGGTCTCCAAGCGCCATCAGGAGCTGTTCGACGCCGCCCGCGCCGCCCTTCTGGCCGTCGAGAAGGCGATGACGCCGGGCAACAGCTTCGGCGACGTGTTCGACGCCCACGCCCGCACCATGGAGGCGCACGGCCTGACCAAGCACCGGTTGAACGCCTGTGGCTACTCGGTCGGAGCCCGCTTCACGCCATCCTGGATGGACATGCCGATGTTCTACCAAGGCAATCCCGAGCCGATCGCGCCCAACATGACGCTGTTCGCCCACATGATCATCATGGATTCCGACACCGAGACGGCGATGACGCTTGGCCGCACCTACCTGACCACAGAATCCCAGCCGAAGCCGTTGTCCCGCCATGATCTCGACTTGATCGTACAGTGAATCCATAATGGGAGGCGTTCTTCGCCAAGGAGTTAGAAGGCAAATGAGACGATCGCATGTGACGACCGTGTCATTGCTTGTGGCATTGGCTCTTGGCGCCTGCACCAACGCAAAGGACGTGCTCGAACCCTCTGCCATCACCCCGCCGGCAACGTCGACCCAGACACTGCCCGCCACATCAGGCAACACGGCAGCTGCGGTTGCGGCCCCGGGCGGCCCTGCCACCACCGCGGCGGGCGCTCCTGCAACCACCACCACACCGGTCACATCAGCCCAAAGCGCCGCCGCCCTGGCGAAGACCCGGCTGCAGATCGCGCCGATTGTCGGCGCGTCGGTCGAGGCCGCGACACCGCTGACGGCGGAGCTGCAGACGCGCGCCCGGCAGCGCGGCATTACGCTCGCCGGCAGCGCCGACCAGACCGCGACGCATGTGCTCAAAGGCTATTTCTCGACGATGTCTGAAGGCACCGACACCACCGTCATCTATGTCTGGGACGTCTATGACCCGGCAGGCAATCGCCTGCACCGCATCAACGGTCAGCAGAAGGCGCCTTCGGTTAGTGGCGGCGCCAGCGGGGCCGGTGACAGCTGGAAGGGGGTCTCGCCGGCCACCATGCAGGCAATCGCCGACCAGACCATCGACCAGTTCGCGGCCTGGCTTGGCGGCAAGGCGGGCTGAAATGATTTCTACCGGCGATGGTGCAAGGCTTTCCTAGGATTATCCGGCGGATTCCCGATCTCGGTGCTTGCAATACCGGCGCGGGCCGCTAAAAGCCCGGTTAAAGGGCGCAGGCGAGTCCGTCAGGGCTTTCCATCCTCCACCAGGAACGGTGCATGAAACTCTTCGCGGGCAATTCCAACAGGGTGCTGGCCGAAGCGGTCGCCCGGTACCTCAACGTCCCGCTGGGCAAGGCCACTGTCAGGCGCTTCGCCGACCAGGAAATCTTCGTCGAAATCCAGGAAAATGTGCGCGGCGAGGATGTCTTCATCCTGCAGTCAACCTCGTTCCCGACCAACGATCACCTGATGGAACTGCTCATCATGATCGATGCCTTCATGCGCTCATCGGCCAAGCGCATCACGGCGGTCATCCCCTATTTCGGCTACGCCAGGCAGGATCGCCGCGCCTCCGGCCGCACGCCGATCTCGGCCAAGCTGGTCGCCAACATGATCACCCGCGCCGGCGTCGACCGTGTTCTGACGCTCGACCTCCACGCCGGCCAGATCCAGGGCTTCTTCGACATCCCGACCGACAATCTGTTCTCGGTGCCAGTGATGGCCCGCGACGTGAAGGCCAAATACAAGCAGCTCGGCAACGTCGTGGTGGTATCGCCCGACATCGGCGGCGTCGTGCGGGCGCGCGCGCTGGCCAAGCGCTTCGACGCGCAACTCGCCATCGTCGACAAGCGCCGCGAGCGACCCGGTGAATCGGAAGTGATGAACATCATCGGCGCGGTTGCCGGCAAGGATTGCCTGCTGATCGACGACATCGTCGATTCCGGCGGCACGCTGTGCAACGCCGCCGATGCGCTGCTGGCCAACGGCGCCACCAGCGTCACCGCCTATATCACCCACGGCGTGCTGTCGGGCGGCGCGGTTGCCCGCATCAGCGGCTCGAAACTGCAGGAACTGGTGATCACCGATTCCATCCAGCCGACCCAAGGCGTGCTCGATGCTCCCAACATCCGCGTCATCTCGATCGCCGACCTGATGGGCGAAGCCATTTCGCGCACGGCGACCGAGGAATCGGTGTCCAGCCTCTTCGACTAAGACCGATACCTGACCTTACGGCGCGGGGCCCTCCAGCCGGACCGGACCGATCAGGCGACGAGCGACTTCGAGCTTTCGCGTGCGCCGCGCATATAGCCGCGCGGCGACGCGCCCAGCATGCGTTTGAACATGGTGATGAAGGCCGGCACGCTGTCATAGCCGAGATCGAGCGCCACCCTGGTGATCGGTTCGCCATCGGCCAGCCGCGGCAGCGCCGCGAACAGGCAGGCTTGCTGGCGCCATGTCGACAGCGACAGGCCGGTCTGGCGCTGGAAGGCGCGGGTGAAGGAGCGGCGGCTCATGCCGGCGGCATCGGCCCACTCGTCGATCGTCGCGTGCGGCGAAGGTGCGGCGACGAAGCGCCGACAGAGTGCCGAGAGTCTGGGATCGGACGGGAACGGCAGACCGAGCGGCCGTTCCGGCAGGGTCGGGATTTCGTGCAGCAGCAGATTCATGATCAGCCCGCCGCGCCCTTCCAGCTCGCCGCCTTGCGGCAGCTTTTCCGATTCCACGATCAGGCTATGCATCAGGTCAGTGACGCCGACGACGCGCAAGCCTTCCGGCAGCCCGGGGATCGCCTGCGGCATGACATAGACCGAACGCATCGACACATCGCCCAGCATCTCCACGGAATGCTCGGTGCCGGCGGGAATCCACATTGCATGGTCGGGCGGCACCATCCAGCGACCGTAGCGCGTGGTCACCAGCACGACGCCTACCAGCGCATGAAGCAACTGACTGCGGCTGTGGCGGTGCAGCGGCACACGATAGCCGTCAGGATATTCGGTCGGCAGCGCCACCGCCGGCCCGGCCACTTCCTCCAGCCACTGCCAGCGGCGCTCGTGCAACTGCTCGAGATCGGCACTGCCGGCGTGGAAGACTTCTTTGCCGTGCGGCATCTTGTATGGCCCACTTGCGAAACTATTGGACCAAACCACGAAAGAATTCACCCTGCAAGCAGCTTATAAGGCAACCGTTCCTTAGGCGGCCTTCAGCAGCGTCCGCCAGTTTGCCCTGCGGGCGTGCCGCCAAAAAGACCACGGAGCCTACCTTGACCGACACGACAGCCGCCAGCGTCGCCCCACCGACCGCCAGTCACGCTTCAGCCCAGGCGACGGCCTTCACCGTCATCCTGGCGGTGAGCTTCTGCCATTGCATCAACGACATCATGCAATCGCTGCTATCGGCCATCTATCCCTTGCTGAAAGAGAATTACGGCCTCGATTTCTGGCAAATCGGCCTTCTGACCTTCACCTTCCAGGTGACCGCATCGCTGCTGCAGCCGGTGATCGGCATGATCACCGACAAGCGGCCGATGCCCTATTCGCTGCCCTACGGCATGGCATCTTCGCTGATCGGCCTGGTCGTGCTCGCCTATGCCGGGCACTATTCGCTGCTCCTGGTCGGCGCCTCGCTGATCGGCATCGGCTCGGCGATCTTCCATCCGGAATCCTCGCGCATCGCCCGCTTCGCCTCTGGCGGCCGCTTCGGTCTGGCGCAGTCGCTATTCCAGGTAGGCGGCAATTTCGGCCAATCCATGGGGCCGCTGCTGGCTGCCTTCATCGTCGTGCCCTTCGGCCAGACCAGCATCTCCTGGTTCGCTGTCGGCTCGCTGATCGGGATCATCGTTTTGTGGCGGGTCGGCGGCTGGTACAGCCGGCTGCGCGCAGCACAGGGCAATCGCAAGATGGCGAGCTTCGTCTCGCCCTTCCCGCGCCGCAAGGTGATGTGGGCACTGGCGGTGCTGACGCTGCTGGTGCTGACCAAGAACGCCTACATCGCCAGCCTCGCCAGCTACTACACCTTCTATTCGATCCATAAGTTCGGCGTTTCGGTGCAGATGTCGCAGGTCATGCTGTTCCTGTTCCTTGGCGCCTCGGCGCTAGGCATCCTGCTTGGCGGCCCGTTCGGCGACCGCTATGGACAAAAGGCCATGATCTGGTTCTCCATCGTCGGCGTGCTGCCCTTCACGCTCGCCCTGCCCTACGCCAACCTGGAATGGACGATGGTGCTGACGGTGCTGATCGGCCTGATCCTGTCATCGGCCTTCTCCAACATCGTCGTTTTCGCCCAGGAACTGGTGCCGGGACGTGTCGGCATGATCGCCGGCATCTTCTTCGGCTTCGCCTTTGGCATGGGCGGCATCGCGGCTGCCGTGCTCGGCGTGGTCGCCGACATGAAGGGCATCGATTATGTCTTCCAGGTCTGCTCGTACCTGCCGCTGCTTGGGCTACTGACCGTGTTCCTTCCGAATATGAAGGAAGCCAGGAAGGCTCAGGCGGTCGCTGCAAGCCGGTAAGGCCGGGCGATATAGGCACCCGCCCGATGGCGGGTGCCTTCTGGAAAAATATCCTAGGCCTTGAAGAAGGCCAGCAGGTCGGCGTTGATGATGTCGGCATGGGTCGTGGCCATGCCGTGTGGGAAGCCCTTGTAGACCTTGAGCTCGCCTTTCTTGAGCAGCTTGATCGTCAACAGCGCCGAGTCGGCTATTGGGACGATCTGGTCGTCGTCACCGTGCATGACCAGAACCGGCACGTCGATCTTCTTCAGGTCTTCGGTGAAGTCGGTCTCCGAGAAGGCCTTGATGCAATCATAATGCGCCTTGGTACCGCCCATCATGCCCTGGCGCCACCAATTGTCGATGATCCCCTGCGAGATTTCCGCGCCCGGACGGTTGAACCCGTAGAACGGACCTGCCGGGACATCGCGGAAGAACTGGGCGCGGTTGGCCGCCTGGGCGGAACGGAAGCCGTCGAAGACCTCGATCGGCAGGCCGCCGGGATTGGCCGCGGTCTTGAGCATGATCGGCGGCACCGCGCCGATCAGCACCGCCTTGGCGACACGGCCGTCCGAGCCGTATTGAGCGACATAGCGCGCCACCTCACCGCCACCGGTCGAATGGCCGACATGGATGGCGTCCTTGAGATCCAGATGGGCGGCGAGTTCCGCGACATCGGCGGCGTACGTATCCATCTCGTTGCCGACGTCCGTCTGGGTCGAGCGGCCGTGCCCGCGCCGATCATGGGCGACGACCCTGTAGCCTTGTGACAGGAAGAACAGCATCTGGGCGTCCCAGTCATCGCTGCTCAATGGCCAGCCATGATGGAAGACGATCGGCTGCCCGGTCCCCCAGTCCTTGTAGTAAATTTGCGTTCCGTCCTTGGTGGTGATCGTGCCGCTGCCGGAGCTGGGCTTGGATTGCGAGGTCATCTCAATCTCCGTTCTGTTGACTTCGCGATAAACGATATCGCGATAACTATCGCTATCGCAGTTCGAAAACCTTGTCCATAAAAATATATATCGCGATATCGTTTTTCGTGGTATAGAACCGACTGCCGTACCGGCAGAAGGAAATGCGCCGTGCCTCTCCCGTTGGACAATCAACTCTGTTTCACGCTCTATGCCACCAGCATGGCGATCAATCGCACCTATAAGCCGATGCTGGACCAGATGGGCATCACCTATCCGCAATATCTGGTTCTGAACGCGCTTGGAGAGACCGATGGCATGTCGGTTGGCACGGTTGCGCGGCGGCTTGCCCTTGAATCGAGCACCGTCACGCCACTGGTGAAGCGGATGGAGCAGGCTGGACTGGTGACCCGCCAGCGCAGCCAGACCGACGAGCGCCAGGTGCAGGTCGATCTGACCGCCGCCGGTCGCACACTGCTTGTCCAGTGCAACTGCCTCAACGAGACCTTGATCGAGCGCTCAGGCATGACTCTGGCACAGCTTGATGCGCTGAACCGGCAGATCAGGGCACTGCGCGCCGCGTTGAGCGGCGAACACTAAGCCACACCCCTTGCGTGCCCGCCTGGCTTTGCCATTGGTCGATAGCAATCGGCGCGGCCCTTGAGCCATAGCGGCCAAGGGCAGCTAAGCCAAACCTCGGAGAGCAGGCGCAATCATGCCGATTTAAGCACGGTGAATGGGCGTTTGCGGATGGCCCGCTTTGGCTGGTAACTGACGGCGGGAGCGGGACGGCCGACATGAAAGCCTTGGACCTTGTCTATGCCGAATTCGCGCATGAGTGCCATCTGTTCGTCGGTTTCCACCCCTTCGACCAGGATTTTGTGGCCGCGATTCCGCACCAGGGTGATAATGTCCTGGAGCATTGCCTTGCCGTTCGGGGCGCTGCAATCGTGCAGGAACGAGCGATCGATCTTTACCGTATCGAAATCGATCAGGCGGAGCCACGAAAGGCCCGCGAAGCCCGTCCCGAAGTCGTCAAGCCATATCTTGATCCCCAGCAGCTTCAGGTCGCTGATGCACCGAAGAATGTCCGAATGCATCTCCATCTCCAGCCCTTCGGTGATCTCGAAGGCCAGCCTGCTTCCGGAGACGCCGGTCTCGCCCAGAATGGTCGCTACCGACGTTGCAAAGCCAGGTGTCTTGAGCTGGATCGGAGAGACGTTGACACTAACGACGCGGACGTAATCGTCCGCCAGGAGCTCGGCGCACACCGTTCTTATTGCCCAGCGCCCGAGTTCCAGGATTGCGCCGGTTCGTTCCGCGACGGGAATGAACAGGCTCGGCGGAACCGACGTGCCGTCCAGCATTTTGAGGCGCATCAGAGCCTCTACGGCTTCAACTCGGTCCGTTTTGACATCCTGGATAGGCTGGTAAACGAGTGACACGAGGTTCTGGCCGATAGCGATCTTCAGCAAAGCCGCAATGTTCTCGCTCTCGTCGCTGCTCTGGGGATCGGAGGGGTCGAACAGGCGAGCACAGTTTCGGCCACCGGCTTTTGCCAGATAGAGTGCGCGATCAGCCTCGTGGATGATCTTCTCCAGCTTGGCGCCAGTCTGCGTTCTGGTGAACGCAGCGCCAACGCTCACGGTCACGATCGAGACGCCGTCTCGCCGCAGCTCGTGGATGAGCGCCAGGTTCTCCACCGTGCTGCAAATGGCTTCCGCGATCTCCAGGATCTGCTCTTTGTTCTCCACGCGAGCCAGGATAATGAACTCTTCACCGCCGTAGCGGCCGATGGAGCCATTGTACCGCCTGATCATTTCGCTAAGAGCATTGGCGACATGGATCAGGCAGCGGTCGCCTTCCTGATGGCCGTAACAATCATTGAACTTCTTGAAGAAGTCCACGTCGATGAGGATCGCCCCAAAACTGGTGCCAACCTTTTGCCAGTCGTTCCAGTAGTCCCTTAGCTTCTCGTCGATCGCCCGCCGGTTCTCCAGGCCTGTAAGCGGATCGGTCCGCGACAGTCTCAGCAGGGCCTTACCGCGTTCGGTCGCCTCGTTGTGCTGGATCTTCGCTTCCAGGGCGTTCAGGAAGACGTTGTAGCGCTCTTCATTCAGTTTCCAGTTGACATATGAGGTAAACGTGAAGCAAGAGATATAGAAAGTTCCGAATACCATCTTGTATATTAGCGTCGAAGGCACGAAATAATTTACCACGTACAGTATACACAATATTATTGTGGAAGTTACTATCGAAAGTTTGAAATTGAACGTGAAGAAAAGATTGGCGCTCATCATGAAGATGGTGCCGAAGACCATATAGTAAGAGACGCTTTCTTTGTCCGCACCAAAAACTGCAGGGCACAGCCAACCGACATAGCCAAAGATGATGGCTCCGGCGCAAGTGACGTCAAGCCATTCCGTTGCTACCTCCCGGCGAAGCTGCGCTTCCAGGATCAAAAGCGCAGTCAATCCGACCGCGAAGCGCGCAGTGATCGTGTATGCAGCCACATCTGGGATCAGCAGCAGATCCGTTGCAGAAAACAAGAGATAGATGACAACGGCCATCCAAAGCCCTGGCCGGGCTTCCCCTCTTCGCGTCGCATGAGCTTCCGTACGGTAGAGGGCGCGGAGCTCGTCGGTCCCCAGTTCATAGCGCGGTTCGTACGGCTCCGCATGAACAGTATCGGCCAATGCGGATGACGCGTGATCGTTCATCACAGCAAACCCCGTTTGAAGGGGATTTTCGGCTCCGAACTCATTTCTAGTTTCTGCCCTCACGCAGGCCGACTCCCTGGACGCGACAGCGATTGCGACGCCACGCGTACAAATGCAATCGCGCAGGACAAGTTTCCGTTAACTCGAAACCCGAATCCGGCCCGGAAGAAGTGCAATGATTAAAGATGGTTAGCGGGAAATTAATCATAACGCTAAAATGCGCCCGGCCCATCATTGGCAAATGGAGCATTCTACGCAATAAGTTAACTGACTGTTAACTATGGAGCGTTGGTGTGCAAACCGTTCTTGATGGAAAAAGCCTGATTACTGCCGAGATGCTCGCCGGAAGTCTGCCTCGGGGAAGACCCGAGGATCACGGCGAAGTCTTCGAAACCGCTCGTGCAGAGCTTGCACTCATTCTCCATGCGACCCATCAGCAAATCGAACAAGGAAAGGACCCCGCCGAGGTCATTCGTAGTCTGATGTCGCACCTCAACGCGACACGTGCCAAAGTTCATCCCGACGTTTGGCAAGCATTGATACCGGTGGTGCAGAACCATCCGGTCCTGGAGTATTTTCTCGAGGATCCGCTTACGCGGTGGTCTTTCAGCAAGCCCAGAGGTTATGCTGGTGATGCGGAGTTACTCGACTACATCTATTGTGATCCGCACGTGGCCGAGAGCGTGGCAAACGCCTCGGAGATCGGCAAGGCGCTCTATACCCATACCCAGGACGTCCCGTCTTGCGTCGCTGCACGGGAACGACGTGACCTATTGACCCGCTATGTCGATGAGATCGCGGCCAAGAACGGACCGGAAACCGAGATCCTGGCGATCGCGGCCGGGCATTTGCGGGAGGCCAATCGCTCGGTCGCCCTGGCGGAAGGACGTCTCAAGCGTTGGGTTGCGCTCGACCAGGATCCACAGAGCGTTGGGTTGATCGCACGTGACTTCCAGGGCACCGCGATCGAGGCCGTCGACGGGTCGGTGCGGACCGTGCTCACGAGGGGCCACAGGCTGGGCAAGTTCGACTTCATCTACGCCTCCGGCCTTTACGACTACCTCCAGCACAACGTCGCCGTAAAACTCACGAAGACCTGCCTGCAGATGTTGAAGCCGAACGGGACATTTCTCTTCGCGAACTACGCCGAGGACAATCCTGACGCCGGCTACCGGGAGACCTTCATGGACTGGGTGTTGCTGCTGCGATCGGAGGTCGACATGTGGAACATCGTCAATGCCAGCGTCGACCGCAACGCCGTCAACGCGCAGGTGTTCTTTGGCGAGAACCGCAACGTGCTCTATGCCGTCATCGAAAAGCGGGGATAATCACCGCCCCGAACTGCGCGCCGGCGGACGTGCCTTTGGCTGACGTGCCTTTGGCTTGCACCTCCGGCCGCCTTCCGCTATAGAGCCGCCACCCGCGTAGACACCCTTGGAGGCAACGCGGCGGAAGGCCGCCTTCCCGCACGATCCCGAAAAGTGGATTCCGGTTTTCGGACCAGATCATGCATGGGTATGTCGGCTTTCGACGTTTACGGCCAGGCAGGTTGCCAACCGTAAGCGCTCCAGAACAAACCGAAAGGAAATGCCATGAGCCACGACACTTACGAGCTCAAGGCCGAAGCACGCGAACAGGTCGGTAAGGGGTCCGCCCGTGCAGTTCGCCGCAACGGTAAAGTGCCTGCAGTAATCTATGGTGACAAGCAGCCTCCCCTGGCGATCGCACTCACCTACAAGGACATCTACTACAAGATCCATGGCGGCGGGTTTTTGACCACGATCGCCACGATCGATGTCGACGGCAAGAAGATCCAGGTCCTGCCGAAGGACTTCCAGCTCGACCCGGTCAAGGATTTCCCTGTCCATGTCGACTTCCTGCGCATCGGCAAGGACACCCAGGTCAATGTCGACGTGCCTGTCCATTTCATCAATGAGGACAGGTCGCCCGGCATCAAGCGCGGCGGCGTGCTCAACATCGTGCGTCACGAAGTCGAGTTCCACTGCCCGGCCAATGCGATCCCGGAATTCATCACCATCGATCTCACCGGCGCCAACATTGGCGACTCGATCCACATCTCGTCGGTCAAGCTGCCGGCTGGTGTGAAGCCTGTGATCTCCGACCGCGACTTCACCATCGCGACCATTGCCGGTTCGTCGGCGATGAAGCCGGAGGCGGAAGAGACGACTGAAGTGGCTGCACCCGAAGCGGCTCCCGCCGCCGAAGAGAAATAACTCTTTCCCGCTCGGAGCAGACGATGCTTGTCTTTGCAGGCCTCGGCAATCCGGGCGCGAAATATGCCAACAACCGCCACAATGTCGGTTTCATGGCGGCGGACGCAATCGCCCGCCGCCATTCCTTTTCGCCCTGGTCGAAGAAATTCCAGGGCCTGATTTCAGAAGGCACGCTCGGCGGCGAAAAGATCGTCCTGATCAAGCCGCAGACCTTCATGAACCTGTCCGGCCAGTCGGTCGGCGAAGCGCTGCGATTCTACAAGCTCGAGCTGTCCGCACTCACCGTCTTCTATGACGAGATCGACCTTGCCGAAGGCAAGCTGCGCATCAAGACCGGCGGCGGCGCCGGCGGCCATAACGGCATCCGCTCGATCGACGGCCATGTCGGCAGCGCCTACCGCCGCGTGCGCATCGGCGTCGGTCACCCCGGCGTCAAGGAAATGGTCCAGCACCATGTGCTCGGCGATTTCGACAAGGTCGACCGCGAATGGCTCGAACCGCTGCTCGACGCAATCGCCGAGAACGCCGCCATGATCGCCAAGGGCGACGACTCCGGCTTCATGAACAAGGTCAGCCTCGCCGTCCAGGGCAAGGCCGGCACGGAACCAGAAAAGCCGGCGCAGAAGCAGCAGGGCCCCAAACACCAAAGCCACATCCGCCAGGCACGCCCGCAACAGGCCCCCGCCAAACCGCCTGAGACCGGCCCGATGGCCGCCATGCTGAAGAAGCTGTTCGGCGGCAAGGACTGAGCGGGATCGGCGCCACAGGGCTTGACGTTGATCACCCCTATCGCCCATAGCCCTGATCAAATTTCTATTTCCCTATAGGACCGGACAAAAAATGGGTTTCAAATGCGGCATCGTTGGCTTGCCCAACGTCGGCAAGTCGACGCTTTTCAACGCGTTGACCAGGACGGCGGCGGCGCAGGCCGCCAACTATCCGTTCTGCACCATCGAACCGAACACCGGCGAGGTAGCGGTGCCCGATCCGCGCCTGCAGAAGATCGCGGCGATCGGCAAGTCGAAAGAGATCATCCCGACCCGCATCTCCTTCGTCGACATTGCCGGCCTGGTGCGCGGCGCCTCGAAGGGCGAAGGGCTGGGCAACCAGTTCCTCGCCAACATCCGCGAGGTCGACGCCATCGTGCATGTGCTGCGCTGCTTCGAGGATGACGACATCACCCATGTCGAAGGCCGCATCGACCCTGTTGCCGACGCCGAGACGGTCGAAACCGAGCTGATGCTCGCCGACCTCGACAGCCTCGAGCGCCGCATCGTGCAATTCCGCAAGCGCGCCGGCAGCAAAGACAAGGAAGCGACCACCGTGCTGCCGATGATGGAGGCAGCGCTCGAACTGCTGCAAGCCGGCAAGCCGACCCGCATCCTGCTTAAGGGCATCTCGGCGGAAGACCTGCGCATCCTGCAGGGGCTGAACCTTCTGACCTCGCACCCCGTGCTCTACGTCTGCAATGTCGCCGAGGCAGATGCCGCCACCGGCAACGAGCACACCAGCGCCGTGGAAAAGATGGCTGCCGCGCAGGGCGCGGGCACCGTGGTGATCTCGGCGGCGATCGAGGCGGAAGTCGCCCAGCTCTCCGACGAGGAAGAGATGGAATTTCTGTCCTCGCTGGGCCTCGACGAACCCGGCCTGAACAAGGTCATCCGCGCCGGCTACGATCTGCTGCATCTGATCACCTATTTCACCGTCGGGCCGAAGGAGACGCGCGCCTGGACCATCCACAAGGGCGACAAGGCCCCTCAGGCGGCCGGTGTCATCCACACCGATTTCGAGCGCGGCTTCATCCGCGCCCAGACCATCGCCTACAATGATTTCATCACGCTTGGCGGCGAAGTGGCGGCCAAGGAAGCCGGCAAGGCGCGTGACGAAGGCAAGGAATACGTGGTCCAGGACGGCGACATCCTGCTGTTCAAGTTCAACACCTGACGCCTCAAGCGGCCGGGTATCCAAAACATCCCGGCGAGCTTTTTTCTCGACGAGTTCTTCCGAGCGGCCGACGCCCATCCGCCGGGCAGCCGCTTGTCTTGATTTTGTCATGCCACAGGTCTAAGCGGCAGGCGCGAGGTCGGCGCTGGCGCCGAGAACCGTGCAATCCGACACGACGCGTCAATCCGAACGCACCCTTTAATCCAGCAAGGGAGACCCGGCGATGATCAAGGCCTTCGTCGTGGACAATGACCGCCTGCGCGCCGTCGATGAACTCTTGGCAAACAGCGACAATGTCGTCTGGGCCGATCTGCTTAACCCGACCAAGGAAGAGGAAGCGGCGATCGAGGCGTGGCTCGGCGTCGCCATTCCGACGCGCGAGGAGATGGAGGAGATCGAGATTTCGAGCCGCCTCTATGTCGAGGATGGCGCCTACTTCATGACCGCCACCCTGCCCGCCCAGACCGAAATCGACGATCCCCTGATGTCGCCTGTCACCTTCGTGCTGGCCGGCACCAGGCTGATCACCGTGCGCTACCACGAACCGAAGGCCTTCAAGACCTTTCCGCAGCGCGCCGAGAAGGTGGCGACCGGCTGCACCAGCGGCGACACCATCCTGATCGGGCTGCTGGAGGCGATCGTCGACCGTCTCGCCGATATTCTGGAACGCGCCGGCCGCGACATCGAAGTAATCTCGCGCGACATCTTCGAGGCGCGGTCGACCAAGGTCTCCAAGCGCAACCGCGACTTCCAGGAGCTTTTGAAAGCGATCGGCCGCAAGGAGGACATCGCCTCCTCGATCCGCGACAGCCTGATCTCGCTGCAGCGCCTGGCCGGCTTTTTCGCCCATGCCTCGACCCGCACCAAGATGAGCAAGGACACCAAGGCGCGCATCAAGACGCTGTCCCGCGACGTGCTGTCGCTCGCCGACCACGCCACCTTCCTGTCGCAGAAGATTTCCTTCCTGCTCGACGCGACGCTTGGCATGATCTCGATCGAGCAGAACGCCATCATCAAGATCTTCTCGGTTGCCGCCGTCATCTTCCTGCCGCCGACGCTGGTCGCCTCGATCTACGGCATGAACTTCGACGTCATCCCCGAGCTCAAATGGGAACTGGGCTATCCCTTCGCAATTGCCATGATGGTGTTGTCGGCGATCCTGCCGTTCTGGTATTTCCGGCGCCGCGGTTGGCTCTGATCCGCCCGCCAAAGGCCATGCAGCCACGACTTGGCGCTATAGAAATCTCTTGACCAAATGTGCTGCGGCCTGCATCCGGAAACCCTTCGTCAGCCGGATTTCAGACCATGACTGCAAAAACAAAAACCTGGGCCTATGAGGATTTCGTCGAGGGTGCGTCGCTCGATCTCGGTAGCAAGCTGGTGAGCGCCGCCGAGATCGTCGAATTCGCTGGAGAATTCGACCCGCAGCCGATGCATCTCGACGAGGAGGCGGGTAAGGCCAGCATCCTCGGCGGTCTCGCGGCGTCTGGCTGGCACACCTGCGCCGTGTTCATGCGCATGCTGTGCGATGCGTTCCTGCTGGACTCCACCTGCCAGGGCGCACCCGGTGTCGACCATGTCAAATGGAAGAAGCCGGTCCTGGCCGGCGACCAGCTCACCGGCACCCTAGTGGTTGTTGCCAAGCGCCTGTCGAAATCGAAGCCGCAACTCGGCTTCGTGACAATGCGCAGCGAGCTGTTCAACCAGCGTGGCGAAAGCGTCTTCGAGCTTGAGAATTCCGCCATGTTCCTCACGCGCGATGCCGCGAGGAGCCAAGCATGACACTGGACGAATTCTTCCGCATCGGCACCACCGTGACGCTCGGCTCGCACACATTCGAGCCCGAGGCGATCAAGGCGTTCGCACGCAAATACGACCCGCAAATCTTCCATGTCGACGAGGACGCAGCGAAGAAGAGCGTGCTCGGCGGGCTCTGCGCTTCCGGCTGGCACACGGCGGCGACCTGGATGAAACTTAATCTCGAAAATCGCATGGACGCCGAGATCCCTGCGTGGAGCGGCCCCGGTCCGGTGCCGGAATTTGGCCCCTCGCCCGGTTTCAAGAACCTGAAATGGCTGAAGCCGGTCTATGCCGGGCAAACCATCACTTTCACGCGCACGGCGCTGTCGCACCGCCCGATCGCCTCACGCCCCGGCTGGCGGCTGCTGGCCCTGCGATGTGAGGCTTTTGAGTCGACCGGCGACATGGTGCTGGAGTTCGAGAGCGCAGTGCTGGTGAAGACGGGTGAGTAGCCGGTTCGGCGAATTCATCGTGCCAGCGGCACGATGAAAGGCCAACGAATGCTGCGAAGCAGCGGGGACCGCCCGGGCGGTCGTGATCAATCGCTTTTCAAACCCCTTCAAACCCAATCAGCGTCCGCACCGGCACGCCGAGCGCTTCGAGCTTCGCGCGGCCGCCCAGGTCCGGCAGGTCGATGACGAAGCAGGCGGCGAGGATATCCGCGCCGATCTGGCGCAGCAGCTTGACCGCCGCCTCAGCGGTGCCGCCGGTGGCGATCAGATCGTCGACCAGGATCACCTTCTCGCCGGGCGAAACGCCGTCCTTGTGCATCTCCATCTCGTCCAGCCCGTATTCCAGGCTGTAGGCGACGCGCACCGTCTCGAAGGGCAGCTTGCCCTTCTTGCGGATCGGTACGAAACCCGCCGAGAGCTGATGGGCGACAGCGCCGCCGAGGATGAAGCCGCGCGCCTCGATGCCGGCGATCTTGTCGACCTTCTGGCCGGCATAAGGATGCACCAGCTCGTCGATGGCGCGGCGGAAGGCGCGCGCATTGCTGAGCAGCGTGGTGATGTCGCGAAACAGGATACCGGGCTTGGGATAGTCCGGAATGGTGCGGATCGCGGCAAGCAGCGTGTCTTCTAGTGAGGATTTCATGTGTCGAGATTACCTGAAACGGAGATTGTTGCGCGACAATTGTTCGATCGAACTGCAGCCCATCAGCTTCATGCCGCGTTCGATCTCGGCCCGCATCAGTTCAAGCGCCCGTTCGACGCCGGGCTGGCCGGCCGCTGCCAACGGGAACAGATAATAGCGGCCGACGCCGACGGCCTTTGCGCCGAGCGACAGCGCCTTCAGCACATGCGTGCCGCGCTGCACACCGCCATCCATGATGACGTCGATCCTGTCTCCGACCGCATCGACGATCTCGGCAAACTGGTCGAACGCCGCCCGCGAGCCATCCAGCTGCCGGCCGCCATGGTTCGACAGCACAATTCCGCTGCAGCCGATGTCCACGGCACGCCTGGCATCCTCAACCGACATGACGCCCTTAAGGCAGAACGGACCCGACCACAGCTTGACCATCTCGGCGACGTCGTCCCATGTCATCGACGGGTCGAGCATCTCGGTGAAGTAGCGGCTGATCGACATCGTGCCGCCACCCATGTCGGCATGCTCGTCGAGCTGCGGCAGCTTGAACCCCTCATGGGTGAAATAGTTGATCGCCCAGGCCGGCTTGAGCGCGAACTGCAGCATCCCGGCCAGATTGAGCTTGAAGGGAATGGCGAAGCCGGTGCGTTTGTCGCGCTCGCGATTTCCCCCGGTGATGCTGTCGACGGTCAGCATCATCACCTCGACGCCAACCCCCTTTGCCCGCTGCATCATCGCCCGATTGAGTGCGCGATCTCTATGGAAATAGAACTGATAGACCTGCGGG
This sequence comes from Mesorhizobium sp. M1050, assembly GCF_040318715.1. NCBI lineage: Bacteria > Pseudomonadati > Pseudomonadota > Alphaproteobacteria > Hyphomicrobiales > Phyllobacteriaceae > Mesorhizobium > Mesorhizobium sp. M1050. Next base: position 184,686 of record NZ_JAMYMV010000001.1, read on the forward strand.
CTGCTGCTGATCCGGCGCGCTTCTTCAAGGCTGACGGTGCCAAGCGAGGAGACCCCGAACATCGTGCCATATTTGGCGGCGGCCTTGGCGACCGCGCGCTCGCCCTGATGGTGGAACAGCCGCTGCAAGGCGGTCGGCGAGCAATAGAACGGCATCGCCAGCTTCTGGCCCATGACCGTCACCGACATGTCGATCTCGCTCACCCCGCGCAAGACATTGGGAACCAGGTCGCAGGTGTCGAAGCTTTCGGTGTTGCGGCGATAGGTGACCTCATCGTCCGCCGCGCCGTCGATGTAGTTGAAGATAGGCCCCGGCAGCCGCTGCTGCGCAATGCGGCGGAAATCGGAAAAGTTGTGACAGTCGCTGAGCCGCATCATCGAAATCCAAACACCATGCCGTCGACAATTCTTTTTTCAAAGATGCTGTGTGGCATACCATAGGGCGCCGTGCCAACGGACCTGTGCGACAAGAACGCACCTGACCACCATGTCGCCAACCCCCGTTCAGCAAAAAGGGCGCCCCTCGGCGCCCTTTTGTGATCAAATGGCTGTGTCGCTTAATGCGCCACGCCTTCCCACACCTTGCGCTTGGTGAGATAGACCAGTGCACCGAACAGCAACAGGAACACCAGAACGCGGAAGCCGGTCTTCTTGCGATCTTCCATGTGCGGCTCGGCCGCCCACATCAGGAAGGTCGCAACGTCGCGGGAATACTGGTCGACGGTCTGTGGCGAGCCGTCGTCATAGGTCACCTGACCATCGGACAACGGCTTGGGCATTTTCAGCGACACGCTGGACATGAAGTACGGATTGTAGTGGGTGCCTTCCGGGATCACCATGCCGGCCGGCGGCGTCTGGTCGTAGCCGGTCAGCAGCGAATGGATATAGTCGGGACCGCCCGCGTCGTACTGCGTGAAGATGTCGAAGACGAATTGCGGAAAGCCGCGCTCGACGCCGCGTGCCTTGGCCAGCAGCGACATGTCGGGCGGTGCAGCACCGCCATTGGAGGCAGCGGCGGCCTCGTCATTGGCGAAGGGCGCCGGGAAATGATCGGACGGCTTGCCGGGACGGTCGAACATGTCGCCGGCATCGTTGGGGCCGTCATGAATCGTGTACTCCGCCGACAGCGTCTTGATCTGGGCATCGGAATAGCCGAGGTCCGACAGCGTGCGGAAGGCCACCAGGTTCATCGAATGGCAGGCCGAGCAGACTTCCTTGTAGACCTTGAGGCCGCGCTGCAACTGCGCCTTGTCATAGGTGCCGAACGGGCCGGTGAAGCTCCAGCTCATTTCCTTCGGCTCGTTGATCGGGAAATGCGTCGGATTGGCCGCGTTGTGTGCCTCTTCGGCGGCGACCGCCCAAGTGCTTGCTGCCCCGGTGCCGGCGGCCACAAGGCCGATCAGCGCCATCGAGGTGAGAATCTTTTTCATGCCAAATCCCCTTAGATTCTCTACCCGTCTGTCTTCCTGCTTGAGCATGGCCTTGTCCGGAAACCGGTTCCCACTTTTCGGGATCATGCTCAGCCCTTGGTCTCTGGTGCGGCCGTGGCGCCAGCCGGATGTCCGCCACCGCCCTTGTTCTTCTCGAGAACTGCTTCGGTGATCGAGTTCGGCAGCCTTCGCGGCGTCTCGATCAGACCGAGCACAGGCAGGGCGACCAGGAAGAAGGCGAAGTAGACCAGCGTCGCCATCTGCGCCATGAACACATAGCTGCCTTCCGCCGGCTGCGAGCCCAACCAGCCCAGCAGGACGGCATCGGCCACGAACACCCAGAAGAACAGCTTGTACCAGGGCCGATAGACGGCCGACCGCACCTTCGAGGTGTCGAGCCACGGCACCAGGAACAACATGACGATCGCGCCGAACAGGCACAGAACGCCGCCGAGCTTGGAGTTGATCGGCCCGACATTGAAGGTGATGGCGCGCAGGATGGCGTAGAACGGCAGGAAGTACCATTCCGGCACGATATGGGCCGGGGTCTTCAGCGGGTTGGCGACCGTGTAGTTGTCGGGATGGCCGAGATAGTTCGGCAGGTAGAAGACGAAATAGGCGAAGAAGAACAAGAACACGAGCATGCCGAACGCGTCCTTGATGGTCGCATAAGGGGTGAACGCAACGGTGTCGGTCTTCGACTTGACCTCGATGCCGGTCGGGTTCGACTGGCCGACGACATGCAGCGCCCAGACGTGCAGCACGACGACGCCGGCAATCATGAACGGCAGCAGGTAATGCAGCGCAAAGAAGCGATTCAGCGTCGGGTTATCGACAGCAAAGCCGCCGAGCAGCAGCTGCTGGATCCAGTCGCCGACCAGCGGAATGGCCGTGAAGAAGCCGGTGATGACCGTGGCGCCCCAGAAGCTCATCTGGCCCCAGGGCAGCACGTAGCCCATGAAGCCGGTCGCCATCATCAGGAGATAGATGATGCAACCGAGGATCCACAGCAGCTCCCGCGGCGCCTTGTAGGAGCCGTAATAAAGGCCACGGAAGATGTGGATATAAACGGCGATGAAGAAGAACGACGCGCCGTTCGAATGCAAGTAGCGCAGCAGCCAGCCCGAATTCACGTCGCGCATGATCTTTTCGACCGAGCCGAAGGCAAGATTGCTATCGGCCGTGTAGTGCATGGCCAGCACGATGCCGGTCAGCATCTGTGCTACCAGCATGATCGCCAGGATGCCGCCGAAGGTCCACGCATAGTTGAGGTTGCGCGGCACCGGATAGGCGATGAAGCTGTCATAGACCAGCCGCGGCAGCGGCATGCGGGCGTCGAACCAGCGTCCGAGACCGGTTTTGGGCGTATAGGTCGAGTGTCCCTCGCTCATCGAAATATCCCCTGCCTCAACCGATAAGGATCTTGGTATCGGAAATGAACTTGAATACCGGCACCGCCATGTTCTCCGGGGCCGGGCCTTTGCGGATGCGTCCGGCGGTATCATATTGCGATCCGTGGCACGGGCAGAACCAGCCGCCGAAATCGCCTTCCTGGCCGAGCGGAATGCAGCCCAGATGCGTGCAGACCTGAACCATCACCATCCAGGCTTCCTTGCCGGGCGTGGTGCGGTTGGCATCGGTCGCCGGTGCGTCGGCCGGCAGATTGGCGTTGCGCGCGATCGGGTCCTTGAGATCGGCCAGCTTGACCGCCTCGCCGTCCTTCATTTCCTGTTCGGTGCGGTTGCGCACCACGACAGGCTTGCCGCGCCACTTGACGATCAGCGACATGCCCGGCGTCAGCGAGGCGACGTCGACCTCAACCGAGGCGAGCGCCAGCGTCGAGGCATCGGGGCGCATCTGGTCGATGAACGGCCACGCGAATGCACCCGCGCCGACCACTGCGGCCATGCCGGTGGCGACGTAGAGAAAATCACGACGGTTGGGATCCTGGGTGTCGGTTGCGCTCACGGGTGCCTGATCCTTTCGCCTCTTCCGTGCCGGTGGCTGAGCCTTTTTCCCCGCTCAATTACGCCAACCCGACAGCGCATGGCGAACAGGCTTGCGAATTCCTCCAGCATTTGGACCTCGGTTTATGCGTGAAGCCTGTTTTTGTCCAGACGGATCAAGGCACAAGGGCAGATTGTCGCGGGGACAAAATCCGCCGCCGGGCAATGCGACGCCGGATAGCCGTCAAACATCGCTAAGCAGCAGGGAAACAACCGCAAATCCGATGCCCTTGTGCGCCTCGACACAAGGGCGCCAGCCGGGTCTATCCTTACCATCATGGCATACGTGATAGACCGCGACACCTGGGCCGTTCGCTCCGACCGCTGGAAGGGCGAACTGCAATGCGGCGCCTACGGCTCCAACTCCTGCCTGATCTTCAACTACCTGCCCGATGTCGGCGGCGGTCCTCGGCTGCACACGCATCCCTACGCAGAGATCTTCATCATCCGCCAGGGCACCGGACTGTTCACGGTCGGCGACAAGGAGATCGAAGCCTCCTCCGGCCAGATCCTGATCGTGCCGCCGAACACGCCGCACAAATTCACCAATCTCGGGCCGGGTGCGCTGGAAACGACCGACATCCACGAGAACGGCACGTTCATCACCGAATGGCTTGAATGATCTCTAGGTCGCGCCGAGCCTCGCCAATACGGCCTTCGGGATGTTGTATTCGCGGATGACGGCGTCATGCCTACGCAATCCGCACAGTTCGCGCTGGATGAAATAGCCGTGCACCGCCTCGGCGGCCTCCTTGAGCAGCCGGGGGCGCAGTTGCTCGTCGGCATTGTCGCGCAGCCTGGCCAGCGTTTCCTCGACCCGCTGGCCGGCGCGGCCGAGTGCGGCTGCCTTCTCCGCCAATATCTCATGGCCGAGGGCGTCGAAGGCGACCTCGGCAGCCGAGGCGCCGGCAAGATGAGATGGCGGACGCAAGGACATTTCAGCCTCCTTTCCCGAAAATCATGTGGTGGGTAACGAATTCTTCGCCTTCCACGCGCAGAAAGCCAAGCCGTTCATAGAAACCGAAGGCTTCGTGCGGCGCGCGTGTGTTCAGCACGGCGAAATGGCGACGCGCCCTGTCGACGACGGTCTCGACCAGCATCCGGCCGAGGCCGGTGCGACGGTGACGCGCACTGACGAACAGGTGCCGGACCCGGCCATGGTCCCTGCCCTCGAAATAAGGATCGATGTTCAGCCCGCACACACCGACGAGTTCCCGGCCATTCCAGGCGCCGTACAGCGCCTCGCCGCGCCTCAGGAACTTGTTGCGGCCGCTTGCCCAGCCATCTGCCAGACCCACCAGCATCCAGTAGCCTTCCAGCCGGCTTTCCTGCTTCAGCGTATCGAAGGCCAGGGTGGTTGGCCGGAGCCGCTTGAGCACATAGCTCACCCCGGGGCCGATCTCTGGGTCCGCATATCCAACCATGGAGCTACTCCGCCGGGCGTGTCTCTTCGAGCAAGCTGTCCTCGTGATAGAGAAAACCGCCGGACTGGCGTTTCCACAGCCGCGCATAGAGCCCATCGAACGCCACCAGTTGGTCATGCGTGCCTTGTTCGACGATGCGGCCACCGTCGAGCACCACCAACCGTTCGAGCGCGGCGATCGTCGACAGCCGGTGGGCGATGGCGATGACCGTCTTGTTCTCCATCAGCCGCGTGAGATTCTCCTGGATCGCCGCCTCGATGTCGGAATCGAGCGCCGAGGTTGCTTCATCGAGAATCAGGATCGGGGCGTCCTTGAGGAAGACGCGGGCGATCGCCACGCGTTGGCGCTGGCCGCCCGACAGTTTGACACCGCGCTCGCCGACAAAGGCCTCGTAGCCGACACGATCCCTATTGTCGCGCAGGCCCAGGATGAACTCGTGCGCCTCGGCCTTCTTTGCCGCCGCGATCACTTGCGTCTCGGTCGCGCCAGGCATGCCGAGCTTGATGTTGTCGCGCAGCGAACGGTGGAACAGGGTCGTGTCCTGGCTGACGACGCCGATATTGGCGCGCAGCGAATTCTGGGTGACATCGGAGACGTTCTGACCATCGATGGTGATTAGCCCGCGTTCCAGGTCATAGAGCCGCAGGATCAAATTGGCGAGCGTCGTCTTGCCGGCGCCCGACGGCCCGACCAGCCCGACCTTTTCGCCCGGCCGCACCGCAAGGTCGATGCCGTTAAGCACGCCGAATCCCCTTCCGTAATGGAACTCGACGTTCTTCACCTCGATGCGACCGCCGGCCACCACGAGCTCCTTCGCGTCGGGTGCATCGACCAGGCCAAGTGGCTGCGAGATCAGCGCCTTGGAATTTTCCAGCACGCCGAGGTTTCGCAATATGCTGTTGAGCTGCATCATCAGCCGCCCGAGCAGCATGTTGAGCCGCAGCACCAGCGACAGCGTGAAAGCGACCGCGCCGACGGTGATCGAGCCTTCGACCCAGAGATAGACGGCAAAGCAGCCGATTGCCGTGATCATAGTGCCCGACAGCGTCGTCAGCGCCATTCGCACGCCGGTCAGCCGGCGGGTGAAGGGGCGCAGCGCGTCGAGATAGATGTCGAAGCCGTTTTTGATGTAGCGGTCGTCGCCGTCGGCCGAGAACAGTTTCAGCGTCTGCACGTTGGAATAGGAATCGACGATGCGGCCAGTGATCATCGAGCCGGCTTCGGCGGTTTCCTCCGCGTGCTTGCGGATCGCCGGCAGATAGAGCTTGGCCAGCCAGCCGAAGGCGGAAATCCAGATCACCACCAGCACCGCCAGCCTGAGATCGAGGCCAGCGACCAGCGCCAGCGTCGTCACAGTGTAGACGATCATGAACCAGACGACCTCGATGAAGCTTTCCATCAGGTCGCCGGTCGCCTGGCCCGCCTGCCAGACCTTGGTGGCAATGCGGCCGGCAAAATCGTTCTGGAAGAAGGCGTAGGACTGGCGCGACACATGCCTGTGCGCCTGCCAGCGCACCAGATTGTAGAAGCCGGGCGTGATCGTCTGTTCGTCGACCAGCGCCGACAGGCCAACGACGATGGTCCGGATGACCAGCACCACCGCGATCATGAACACCAGTTCAGGGCCGGCGGCATTCCACAAGGCATGCCAGCTGCGCTCGGCGGGAAGCTGGTCGAGAATATCGACCAGCCGCCCGACGAAGTAGAACAGGCCGGCCTCCACCAGCGGCGCGATGCCGCCGATGACCAGCATGGCGAAGAAGGCGAACTTCGCCTGGCCGACATAGTGCCAGAGAAAGCCGCCGACGCTGGTCGGTGGCCGAAGATTCGCTGGCTCCCTGAACGGATAGACCCAGTTCTCGAACCAGCGATAGACGGCAGTCATCATTCGGCAGCTTGGCCCTTTGCAAGTGCGTCATTTGCGGCGTCAGCTGGGGCGGCGTCGGCCGGACCGTCCGCGAGCAGGAACCCGCCCGACTGGCGCTGCCAGAGCTGCGCGTAGAGCCCGCCCTTGGCGACGAGTTCGTCGTGCGAACCTTCCTCGATGACACGGCCCTCGTCCATCACCACAAGCCTGTCCATCGCCGCGATGGTCGACAGCCGGTGCGCGATGGCGATGACGGTCTTGCCTTGCATAAGCTTGTAGAGATTCTCCTGGATTGCCGCCTCGGCTTCGGAATCAAGCGCCGAGGTGGCCTCGTCAAGGATAAGTATAGGTGCGTCTTTCAACATAACGCGAGCAATTGCGATGCGTTGCCGCTGGCCACCGGACAATTTGACACCGCGATCGCCGACATGGGCATCGAAGCCCTTGCGGTCGCTGGCGTCCGAAAGCCCTGATATGAAATCCAGCGCCTCGGCGCGCCGCGCTGCCTCGACAAGCATTTCTTCCGCGGCGTCGGGCCGGCCATAGAGGATGTTCTCACGCACGGAACGATGCAGCAGTGAGGTGTCCTGCGTGACCATGCCGATCTGGGCGCGCAGCGAATCCTGCGTCACACCAGCGATCTCTTGGCCGTCGATCAGGATCTTTCCGCTCTCCAGGTCGTAGAAACGCAGCAGGAGATTGACCAGCGTCGACTTGCCGGCGCCCGAGCGGCCGACGATACCGACCTTTTCTCCCGGCTTCACCGCCAGCGACAGGTCCTCGATCACCCCTTTCCGCTTGCCATAATGGAAGCGGATATTCTCGAAGCGGATCTCGCCCTTGGAGACGGCGATGTCCTTGGCGCCCGGCCTGTCCTCGACCAGACGCGGCAACGAGATCGAGGCGATGCCGTCCTGCACCGTGCCGATATTCTCGAACAGGCCCGACATTTCCCACATGATCCATTGCGACATGCCCCACAGCCTGAGCACGAGTCCGATGACCACGGCGACAGCGCCGATCGTGACCGACTGCCCGAGCCACAGCCACAGCGCCATCGCCGTGACCGAAAACAAGAGCAGCGAATTCATGATGTAGAGCAGGCCGAAAAGCACCGTCACCAGCCGCATCGACCGATAGACGGTCTGGAGGAAGCCGGCCATGCCTTCCCGCGCAAACGAAGCCTCGCGGCGTGCATGGCTGAACAGCTTGACCGTCTGGATGTTGGAGTAGCTGTCGACGACACGCCCGGTCATGGTCGAGCGCGCATTGGCCTGCTCCTCGCCGACCTTGCCCAGCTTCGGAATGAAATAGCGCAGCAACAGGATGTAGCCGACCAGCCAGACGCCCAGAGGCGACGCCAGCCGCCAGTCGGCCGAACCGACGATGAACAGCATGCCAAGAAAATAGACGATGACGTAGTTCAGGACGTCGATCAGCTTGATGACGCATTCGCGCACGGCGAGCGCGGTCTGCATCAGCTTGGTCGCTATGCGGCCGGCGAACTCGTCCTGGTAGAAGCTCATCGACTGCTTGAGCAGGTAGCGATGCACCTGCCAGCGGATGCGCATGGGATAGTTGCCCATCAATGTCTGCTGGTTGAGAAGCGAATGCAGCCATACCGTGCCCGGCAACGCGAACAGCACGATGAAGGCCATGCCGGCGAGCTTCCAGGCTTCCGTCTGCAGGAAGGTTTCGCGATTCTGCCCCGACAGCCAGTCGACGATGCGGCCGAGGAAGCCGAACATCCACACTTCCGCGATCGCGATGGCCGTCACCAGCACCGCGTCGAGAAGGATGTAGGGCCAGGCACCGCGCGTATAATGCACGCAGAAGGCCACCAGCGTCCTGGGCGGCTCGACCGGTTCCGCCGCGGGGAACGGATCGAGCCGTCTTTCAAACCAGCTAAACAACAACATAGGTCATGCTCATGAACTCTGTTTTCCGCTTATGCGGCGCGCGAACGTACAAGGTCCGCAGAACGAATGGCGCCGCGGGCCGACGGTCCGGAATCATCCGGACCGTCCGCCTTGCTTCGCGCAATATAGGGGCTCGCGGGCTTTTCGCCGACAGGTGCGCCTGACGATCCTGACGGCGCACTGTTCACGATCCGGACTTTCGCGCCAGGCCTGATCAGCCGGATGATCCGGCGCACCAGCGACGGCCGGCTGTGGTCGGGAACCGCGCGCGAGAAATCGACATCCGGCAGCATGCCGCGATGCGGCCGGCGGCGGACTTCGGCGTGAACCGCCGACGAATAGGTCTCGCCGATGAGCAGCGCCCAGGTCGGCAGTCGGTGGATATGCAGGCTTCTTGAGCCCGGTATTCTGTAGGGATCGAACATCGGTCCATCCTCCGTGTGAAAATCGAGATAAAAAGGCGAAGCAACATCGTCCGCCGGCATTCGGCCGGAGGCACGCATTGCGTCAGTCCGGACACGATAAGCATCGGTCTGGACACGACGGACAGCATCGGTCCGGACAGGTCCAAGTGGGGCGTTCAGCCCTTTTGACTTTTTGAAAAACATCGCAGGATTCCTTCGAGAGCCGAAAAATCGTTTCGGCGGGAATCGGTGCGATCAAGTCTTAGAGAGTCAGGAGAATTGTCGTACCGAAGCCGCCAGCAGGCAGGTAAGCCCACGAGAGGGGCGCTGAGTGTGCATGGTCATCATGAATTACCCCTCCATCGGTTCGGGTTGACAATGGAGCTGACATACCCGACTTCGCAGAAAATGGCCACCCGCAGGTCCAGCATTTTCCAAAACCGCGAGCCCTCTGTGGCCGATCTGCCACTTATTAGAAGGACGCGGAAATGAACTGCCGTCTCCGCATCGCGCTCTACCAGCCGGATATCGCCGGCAACACCGGGACAATCCTGCGTTTCGCCGCTTGCCTCGGGCTCGGCGTCGACATCATCGAACCGGCCGGCTTTCCGCTCTCCGACAAAACGCTCAAGCGAGCCGGCATGGATTACCTCGAAATGGCTGCCCTGACCCGGCATGTCGACTGGCACGCCTTCGAGGACTGGCGCAAAGCCAGCGAGCGCCGGCTGGTGCTGCTGTCGACCAAAGCCACGACCCCTTACACCAGCTTTGCCTTCGCCGATGGCGACATCCTTCTGTTCGGCCGCGAATCCGCAGGCGTTCCGGATCCTGTCCATCAGGCGGCGGATGCGCGGCTGACCATACCAATGCAGGGCGCGGCGCGCAGCATCAACGTCGCGCTTTCCGTCGCCATGGTGGCGGGCGAAGCCATCCGGCAACTCGGCTAACGGCACTCCGTCTCCCGCCATCTTGACCCAGGCGCACATCGCCTCCTCCTTCGTTTGCAGATCCTTGGCTTCTTCGCTACAAGCTCAACTTAACTTGAGGTCAAGCGGAAAAATCGGAACGAAAAACAGAGATGGCACCGGTAACGGAATTGACGGTCGGCCAAGTGGCCATGCGCAGCGGTGTGGCGGTGTCGGCGCTGCATTTCTATGAGGCCCGTGGGCTGATCCGCAGCCACCGCACGTCAGGCAACCAGCGCCGCTACGGCCGCGACGTGCTGCGGCGTGTGGCGATCATCAAGGTGGCGCAGGAGGTCGGTATCTCGCTGGCCGAGATCGGCCCGGCCCTGGCCTCGCTGCCCGAGGGCCGCACGCCGACGCGCGACGACTGGAACCTGCTATCGACCGCCTGGCGCGACGGGCTCGACCACAAGATCGCCCAGTTGAAGAAACTGCGCGACGGGCTGACCGACTGCATCGGCTGCGGCTGCATGTCGATCGACAAATGCCCGCTGCGGAACAAGGGCGACCGGCTGGCAAGGGAGGGGACGGGCGCGAGAAGGCTGGTTGCTCTTCCGTCTACCCGTTCACGGGGAGAAGGTGCCTGAACGAACTGAAGGCGGATGAGGGGCAGCGCCAGCATTCAGAGCTTCGCGCCACCCTCACCCGCTTGCCGGCGTTTGTCGTACGAAAAGAAAGCAGTTGGATTTCGCCCGCTGTGCGGACCACACTCAACTCGCCGCAAACGGGGCGAGGAGAACCTAATCCGCCGCCGGCAACCGCCTGATGGTGAACTCGATCACATCGCCCGGCCGCTCGAACCAGCTTTCGATCTCGGTCCAGTAGGCCTGCTTGGGAAAGCGATCGAACCATTCCTTGGCTTTGAGCCGCGCATCGGAGCGCGGCAGCACGAAGGTCTCGCGCAAGAAACCGTCGCGCGGCATGCGTGCGCGTTCGGCCCGGCTTTGGTCCAGCCTTTTCTTCAGGCCATCCAGCGGCGGTCTTGCCGGAGTGCGCACGAAACAACTCCTTGCACCTGGCGCATGAACCCGAAATCGGAATCGAGTTTCGGAAAGGATCATGCGCAAAACCAAAGTGACTTGACCCTTGCCCTTAAGAGATTAGGGATCGCGCCGGCAAAAGACGAGTCATTTGTCGGACTCATCGCCCCCGCAACCGGAGACGGCACTTGGAACGACCTGAAATACCGGCTGGCCTGCCCGCCGACATCGAGCAGAAGAAGATCAAGGCGCGCCTGTGGTTCGAGGCATTGCGCGAACGCATCTGCGCCGGGCTTGAACAGATCGAACAGGATCTTGGCGGCCCACTGGCCTCGTGGTCGCCAGGCCGTTTCGAAAAGACGCCCTGGGAACGAGACGAGGGCCGCGGCGGTGGCGGCACCATGTCGATGATGTACGGCCGCGTCTTCGAGAAGGTCGGCGTTCATACCTCGACGGTTTATGGCGAGTTCTCTCCCGAATTCAGGAAGCTGATGCCCGGCGCCGAGGAAGATCCGCGCTTTTGGGCATCCGGCATTTCGCTGATTGCTCACCCGTGGAATCCCAACGTTCCCGCCGTGCACATGAACACGCGCATGGTGGTTACATCCAGCCAATGGTTCGGCGGCGGCGCCGATCTGACGCCGGTTCTCGACCGCCGCCGCACACAGGACGATCCCGATACCGTCGCCTTCCATCGCGCCATGCAGTTCGCTTGCGAGAAGAATGCCGGCGTCGCCGACTACCCGAAATTCAAGGCCTGGTGCGACGAGTACTTCTATCTTCCGCACCGCAACGAACCGCGCGGCACCGGCGGCATCTTCTTCGACTGGCTGCATTCGGGCGAGGACAGAGGCGGCTGGAATGCCGACTTCAACTTCGTCCAGGATGTCGGCCGCTCTTTTCTCGTCGTCTACGGCCACCTCGTGCGCGCCAACTTCAACGAGAACTGGACCGACGGTGATCGCGACGAGCAGCTCATCCGCCGCGGCCGCTACGTCGAATTCAACCTGCTTCACGATCGCGGCACCATCTTCGGCCTGAAGACCGGCGGCAATGTCGAAGCGATCCTCTCCAGCCTTCCACCTGAGGTCCGCTGGCCGTAACAAAATGGTGAGCGCGGCGTGAGCCGCATTGATGTCCCATTCGCTCGAAATGCGGCGTCGAATGTGGCATGAGGTGCGGCGAAAATTTATTTTTCGTCTAATAGGCTCTTGAAAAGGCTGGTCTATTTGTTGCGCCGGGTCGGGAAGCGCCGGCGGTTCGCCTGAGCGCAATTCCAGGAAAGCGTTAAACGATTTTCCGTTCGGAATTGCCTCAAAACAAGCGAGCCGCGACCCGACGCGACCGGACGGCCCAGACGATGCGGGACACATTCGTCAAAAGGATACCCGCCCTTCAGGAGTACTTCACAATGCGCAAGATCATTGTTTCGGCTGCCGCCGCTGCCCTTCTCGCTTCCGGTTCGGTGGCGTTCGCCGCCATCAAGCACACCACCGGCACGATCAAGACCTTTGACGCAACGGCCATGAGCCTTGTCCTCGATGACGGATCGTCCTTTACGCTTCCCAAGACCTTCAAGGATCCTGGCCTGCAGGTCGGTGAAAAGGTCCGCGTCTCATGGGAGATGAGCGGCAAGAAAAAAGTCGCCGAGGCCGTCAAGATCGCGAAGTGATGGCCTGCCAAAGCAGGGCAAGATGATGATGTCTGGTCCTGCTTCGGGCTAGCGCGAAAGGGCGGAGCAGAGCTGTTTCGCCCTTTTTGCCGTTGACGGCAACCGATACCACCCCATCTGTGTTATGCTTTCCACCCGCTCGCGGCTCCACGGATTCAATCCTGAAATCGGACCATGAGCCAGGAAAGTGCCGGAGCCTCGATCGGGCTCCACGGAGGAAAAGGAGAAATCGCATGAAGGAATTTCACTGCGGGTCGCTCGTGCCCGGCTGTGACTGGCACACGCGTGCCGACGAGGAGGCCGAGGTCATGCGTCGTGTCGTCGAGCACATGCGCGAAACGCATGGCGAGACGGTTATCCGTGAGACGATGATCGAGGCGATCCGCTCGCGCATCGAAAAGACCCGCGACGCGGCCTAGTCTTTGCCGCTCGGATTCATCCACAACACCAAACGAGCCGCGTTGGCGCCTCAAGATTGGTTGAGAAGCGCCATCGCGGACGTCCTGCCGGCAAGACCCGCAGGTCAAAGAATTATATTTTCCTCGGCTAAAATAAACCCCGCGGTAACCGACCCCGTGCCACTGTCGGGCAGATAATCCGGCTACAGTGGGGCTGCAAGAGAAGCCCGTCGCCACCAGGCACTGGTCCGGGATCGGTGGGGCGAGGTGTTTCGCGCATGCGCGAAAAGTCCGGCAATCGAGTGAGTTTTCGCACGACGGCGCTCCTGCTGTACGGGCTCCTTTCAGCGTATCCGGCGATAGCCCAGGAAGTGACCACATCGCTGGTCGACCTCCATCAAGGCTCGCCGCTCAGCGATCGCGCGCACGACCTTGGCGGCGGCGGTTATGAACTGCAGGACGGAAGCCGGATATCGTTCAACCAATGGTACCACGCAAGCTGGGTCGACATGCATGTCGAACTTTTGACCCAGATCACGGAAGATACCGGCATCCTCTGGGGATTTGGCACCGGAGAAGAAGGTGAGAAATATCGCATCGAGCCCAGCCTGAAGCTGGGCTTCCTCACGCAGATGCATCCGGGTCCGAACAGTACTCTTTCCTTGTCGCTCACCACCACCCTCGGCGGCAAGCTCACCGAAAAGCCATGCGAAGCGAACTACGGCGATTTGGGTACCTACAGCGTCAATTGCCGGCTCGCGGCCAGCGAGATGGCGCCAGAGGAAACTTTGAAATATCTGGTTAACGCTAAACCGGAGAGCCAGCACCTCTGGCTGAATTACCGTGTTACTTTCTGATCGCCGGGGAGGATGCAAATGAGAAAATCATCCCATCCCGAAATTCGCGTTCGCCCGTCCTGGTTCCTGTTTGAACGGAGTAAGAGCATGTCCGGTAGTTGCTTGAAATTCGTTTTCGTTGCGGCTCTCACCACCCTGTCGGCGCCGATGGCTTCGGCACAGGAGGCGGTCAATGCGGATGAGATGGCCGCGCTGTGTCACGGCGGCGGCCGGTCCACATGCGCGAGTGCAACGATACCGGCTGCGACCACACAAGCGGTGCAGGGGTGGATGAGCCCCGACGTCGGCGCGGCATGGGCCGCGGGGTACAAGGGCAAGGGCGTCACGATTACCATTGTCGACGATTTCTCTAGTACATCGCGCTTCTCGGGCAATTTCGGTGTCGGGGTTCAAACCCAGCGCCACGGTGAATGGACGCGCGAGGAAGCTGGCATGATCGCGCCCTTGGCGACCATCAGGTCGAAGGACTTTTCAACCAGCTCGGCCGTCAGCCTGACGCCTGGCCTGAACGTGCTCAATCTGAGCTATGGCATGTACGCCAAAGCGGGCTACAGCCCGAACCAGATCGGATGGAGCCCCGAGGAAGCCTCCATCATCTCCTATGCCACCAAAGGGTCAGCTGTTGTTTCGAAGGCGGCGGGCAACGATTCGGTTGCCGTGGGCGGAGAAACAGGCGGTCAGCAGGACTATCTCGATATCGCCCTGGTTGGCAAAGCCTCTGCGATCTTCGTCGGCGCCCTGTCGACGAACGGCGCAACAACCAACAAGGCCCAGCTTGCCTGGTACTCCAACTATGCCGGCTCCGACCCGCTCGTGCAAAGCCACTTTCTTGTGGTTGGCGTCGATGGGAGCAAGACAGGCCTATATGGCACCTCCTTCGCAGCGCCGATCATTTCAGGATATGCGGCGATACTAAGCGGCAAATTCACCAAGGCCACGCCGACTCAGATCACCAACGATCTGCTCAATACGGCTCGCACCGACACCCTGGTCAACTATAGTGCTTCCACGTACGGCAAGGGCGAAGCGAGCCTTTCACGCGCCCTGGCTCCCGTGGCAATCAGGTAGTTTCGCTCGTTCGACGACATTTGACCGTCACGGAGCACGGGCTTCGAGCCAAGGCCTAGGTTTCCAGTGCCTTCGCGGCGCGAGCAAGCAGTGCGCCGCGATCAGGCGCAAATCCCGTTTCGATCCATTCCGCCTCGAGGTTCTTGAGGATTTCGCCCAGCTTCGGTCCTGGCGTTGCGCCGAGCGCCGTCAGATCGTCGCCTTTCAGCGGGAACACCGGTTTTTTCCATTTGAGCGCGAAAGCCAGCAAGCGCGAGAAGCCGCCGGCTTCAAGCAGCGCCTCATTGTCGTCGACAGCACGAACGCGGGCCGCAGCCAGCGACAGGCGCAAGCGGTCGACAAATCCCTGCCGATCGCCGCGATAGAGCCTTTTCGCCAGTTCGCCCTCGGTCGTCTTCGGCTCGACAGCGGTGGCAAGCGCCCAGTGGCGAAGGCGATCCGCTTCGGCAGTCGAAAATCTGAGCCGGTCGGCGAGCGTCTTCATGCGTGCGGCATCCGGCGGCACGATCGCTTCCAGCCGCAGCAGCGGGTCGGGCGCCCAGCCCAGATCTTTCTCGGCCTTGGCCAGCCCATGGATCGCATCGATGCCCCATTTCTCGCTTTCCGGCAGCGCGGCGGTCAAGACGCCAGCCTGCCGCATCCAGAGCAGCGCCCGAGAGGGATCAGGCGCCGACAAAAGCTTCTTCAATTCGGACCAGATGCGCTCGGCCGAAAGCTGGGCCAGACCTTCCTTCAGCCGGGCACAGGCTTTCAGCCCATTGGCATCCGGCCGGCCATCGCCATACCAGGCGAAGAAGCGGAAGAAACGCAGGATGCGCAGATAGTCCTCACGGATGCGCGCTTCCGCATCGCCAATGAAGCGCAGCCGGCGAGCCTCGATGTCGGCAATGCCGCCGACAAGGTCGACAACCCGGCCATCGGCCTCGGCATAGAGCGCATTGATGGTGAAATCGCGCCGCTCGGCGTCAAGCTTCCAGTCGCGCCCGAACGACACTTTGGCCCGCCGCCCGTCAGTCTCGATGTCGGCTCGCAACGTGGTGACCTCATAGGGCTTGCCGCCGGCGACCACCGTGATCGTGCCGTGCTCGAAGCCGGTCGGCACCGCCTTGAAACCTCCCGCCTCGGCGCGGCGGATGGTTTCCCCCGGCAAGCAGGTGGTGGCGATGTCGATGTCGGCGACCAGTTGGCCCATCAGCGTGTTGCGTACGGCGCCGCCCGCAACACGCGCCTCTTCACCGCCCTCGCTCAATGCGGCCAACAGACGCTGCAGATGCTTGTCGCCGAGCCAATCGGCCCTGCCCGCGATCGTGACGCTCACGCATAGAGCCTTTCATAGACGGTGCGGATGATGCCGGCGGTGACGCCCCAGATGCGCCGCTCGCCATAGGGCATGTCGTAGAAGAACCATTCGAGATCGTTCCACATGCGGCTGTCGCGCTTGTGGTTGGCCGGGTCCATCAGGAAGCGCAGCGGAACTTCGAAGGCGGCATCGACCTCGTCGGCGTTCAAGCTCAGTCGGAAGCCCGGCTGCACGATGCCCAGCACCGGCGCGATGCGGTAGCCGCTGCCGGCGACATAGTCGGGCATGCGGCCGATGATCTCGATGCGATCACGGTCAAGGCCGATCTCCTCGAAGGTCTCGCGCAGCGCCGCCGCCTCTGGGCTTGGATCGGTCTGATCGATGGTGCCGCCCGGAAAGGCCACCTGCCCCGAATGATTGCGCAGCTTTTCGGCCCGTTTTGTCAGAAGAACCGTCGCATCGCCTTCGTGGTCGACCACCGGGATCAGCACGGCGGCATTGCGCAGCGCCTTGCCCTGGTTGAGGCGTGGATGACCGGGGTTGAAGCGATGATCGCCATAGTCATCGCTGGCATGCGCATCCGGCTGCGCGGCAAAGCGCGCGCGAAAATCCGCTGATGAAAAAGGCGCCGGAGACACCTGGTCCATCACGCGCTCAGCCGCTTCAACTGGTCCGCCGGCATGATCGGGAACACAGCCTTTTTCGAGCGCACCGCGAACATGGTCTTGCCGCCGATCTCGACCTCCTCGCCATGGCCGACCAGCTCATACATCACCGGCCGCGCAACCAACGCCTCCAGCCGGCCCCGCACCAGCACATAGGGCTTCAGCCCGCCAGTACCGTTCTCGTCGACGAAACGCAGCGGCCGCTCCGGCCCGGCCTCGACGACGTCGCCGACATTGGTGCGGAAGGTGATGACCTGCCCGTCACCGTCGCCCGAAACGTCCATTTCGACGGCAATGAACGGCGCATCGGCGACCCGAATGCCGACTCGCTCCACCGGTGTCACCAGATAGGTCCTGCCGTCGGCATCCTTGCGCAGCACCGAGGAGAAAAGCTGAACCAGCGGTATGCGCCCGATCGGCGTGCCCAGATAGAACCAGGTGCCATCGGCCTTGATCTCCATGTCGAGATCGCCGCAGAAGTCGGGATTCCAGCGTTCGACCGGCGCCGCACCCTTGCCGGCGCGGGTGGCGCGCGAGATCAACGCCTCGAGACCGCGCGCCTCGGTGGCACTCGTAAGGCCCTGTTCGAGATCTTCAGAGTGTTCCGTCATGGTCACGAAATAGTCACTGTTGTTCCGCTTGTCAGCCTAAGTCTGTGATTTAAATTCTAATGCAGACGCTAGGCGAGGCCGAATCGCGGCAGTCATGGTATGCTGCAGGCAGGTATTTCCAATCACAAGGATCGATGCGGCATGAGCGTAATGGTCAAGGAAAGCCCGATCAGCGAAACGGACATGATCGCCGAGGCCGAGAAAGCGCTGGCCGACATCTCCAGGATCCGCGACGGGGTCGGCCGGGTCATCTTCGGCCAGGAGAGCGTCGTCGAGCGCACGCTGGTGGCGCTGCTCGCCGGCGGCCATGCGCTGCTGGTCGGCGTGCCGGGCCTCGCCAAGACCAAGCTGGTCGAAACACTCGGCATCGTGCTCGGCCTCAATTCGCGCCGCATCCAGTTCACCCCCGACCTGATGCCGTCCGATATCCTTGGCTCCGAGGTGATGGAGCAGGACGAGGCCGGCAAGCGCTCCTTCCGCTTCATTTCCGGCCCGATCTTCGCCCAGCTGCTGATGGCCGACGAGATCAACCGCGCTTCGCCGCGCACCCAGTCTGCGCTGCTGCAGGCGATGCAGGAGTACCACGTCACCATTGCCGGCGCCCGCTACGACCTGCCGGCGCCCTTCCACGTGCTGGCGACGCAGAACCCGCTGGAGCAGGAAGGCACCTATCCGCTGCCCGAGGCCCAGCTCGACCGCTTCCTGATGCAGGTCGACATCCTCTATCCCGAAATCGAGGCCGAGCGCCGCATTCTGCTGGAAACGACCGGCGTCGAGGACGCGAAAGCCCAGAACGTTCTGCAGCCGGCGCGGCTGAAGGAAATCCAGACACTCATCCGCCGCATGCCGGTACCCGAAAGCGTCGTCGAGGCGATCCTTACGCTGGTGCGCTCAGCGCGTCCGGGCCAGGGCAATGCCGAGACCGACAAGCACGTCGCCTGGGGCCCCGGCCCACGCGCCAGCCAGGCGCTGATGCTGTGCACCAGGGCGCGCGCGCTTTACGATGGACGGCTGGCGCCGTCGACCGACGATGTCCGCGCGCTCGCCGAGCCGGTGCTGCAGCATCGCATGGCGCTGACCTTCGCCGCTCGCGCCGAAGGCACCAGCGTGCGCGACGTTGTGGCGAAACTGGCCAAAGGTATCTGATGGCGCATATCGGCGAGGTCCAGGCTCCGGCAGCGACGCGCGACGCGCTCGCCCGTGGCCGGTTGCGGGCCTCTCTTGTGCCCGACCTGCTGGTCGAGGCGCGGCGCATCGTCAACACCGTGATCGCCGGCTGGCACGGCCGCCGCAAGCGCGGCATCGGCGAGAATTTCTGGCAGTTCCGGCCCTATGTCGAGGGCGATTCCTCGCGTATCGACTGGCGCCGCTCGGCGCGCGACGATCATACCTATGTGCGCGACCGCGAATGGGAAGCCGCCCATACGGTCTGGCTATGGGCCGACCCCTCGCCGTCGATGCTCTACAAATCGACCGGCGCCAGCGTTTCCAAGCAATCGCGCGCGCTGGTGCTGGCGCTGGCCATGGCCGAGCTATTGTCGCGCAGCGGCGAGCGTATTGCCTGGCCCGGTCTCACCGATCCGTTCACCGCCCGCAACGGCGCCGAGCGCATCGCCGCCCAGCTCATGCATGCCGGCGATTTGCCGGCAAAACCCGATCTTTCCGACATCCGCCGCTTCTGCGACATCGTCATTGTCAGCGATTTCCTCGATCCCGTCGAGGAGACGATGACCTGGCTCGACGTTCTAGCCCGCCACGGCGTGCGCGCGCATCTGATCGAGGTTGCCGACCCGGCCGAGGAGACCTTCCCCTATGCCGGCCGCACCGAATTCACGGATCCCGAGACCGGCGACAAGCTGACCGCCGGGCGCGCAGAAATGCTGGGCGATGAGTATCGCCTACTCTACACCGCCCGCCGCCACGAATTGGCCGTCTGGTGCAAGCGCCTCGGCTGGAGCTTTACCGTCAACCACACCGATCGGCTGGCTTCCGACGCGCTGGTGCGCCTGCACATGGCGATGACCGCCGATGGTGCCGCTGCCGGAAGGGTCAGCGCATGAGCTGGCTGCCGCTCTCCTTTGGCGCCCCCATGGTGCTGTGGGGTCTGCTGGCGCTGCCGGTGATCTGGTGGCTGTTGCGGCTGACACCGCCCAAGCCGCAAACCGAGATCTTCCCGCCGCTGAAGATCCTGGCGCGCGTCCTGAAGCGCGAGGAGACGCCGCAACAGAGCCCGTGGTGGCTGACGCTGCTGAGACTGCTGATGGCGGCGCTCATCGTCGCCGCATTGGCCGACCCGGTCTTCAACCCGCGCGAGAAACTGCCGGCCGAGGGTGCTGCCCTGGCCCTGGTTATCGACAATGACTGGGCAAGTGCCGCCGACTGGGGCAAGCGCGTCGCCACCGCCGAGCGGCTGATCAACGATGCTGGCTCGAACGGCGTGCCCGTCATCATCGCCTTCACCGCCGAAAAAGCCAATGCCGAGATCGGCCCGTTCGATGCCGCCGCCGCGCTCGACCGGCTGCGCGCCGCCAAGCCGCGGCCGATTCCGACCGACCGGCCGGCCGTCTATGCTCGCGTCGCCGGCGTGCTGGAAAGCTTGCCCGGCGCCAGTGTTGCCGTGCTTGCCGACGGACTTGCGGCAAAAGGCGACGAAGCCGCCTTCAACACGCTGTTGTCCAGGAATGCCGCCCGTGTTGTTTGGGCAACCGCCGACAGGCTGTCGCTGACCGGCCTGACCGCCGCCGACAATCAGGTTGACGGCTTTGCGCTTACCGCCATTCGCGCGCCGGGCGATCCTGCCCCGGCGCAGGTCACCGCCGGTGCCTTCGACGACATGGGCCGGCGCATCGCCGATGCGACGCTGACCTTTTCACCTGGCGAAACCACTGCCACTGGCATTATGGCGGTGCCGTTCGAACTGCGCAACGATTTCGCCTCGGTCGCGCTCGACGGCGAGCGCCAGGCCGGCGCGGTGCGCGTCCTCGACGAAAGCTCCAAGCGGCGGCGCGTCGGGCTGTTGTCGCAGGCCGAGGCCGACCAGGCGCAGCCGCTTTTGTCGCCGCTCTATTACATCAGGCGCGCGCTGCAGCCCTTCGCCGATCTGGTCGAGCCCTCAAGTGCCGATCTCGCCGATGCCATCCCGCAGATCCTCGACCAGAAGCCGGCGATGATCGTCATGGCCGACATCGGCACCATTCCCGCGCAGGTCCGGCAGAGGCTGGTCGACTGGGTCGACAATGGCGGCACTTTGGTGCGTTTCGCCGGATCGCGGCTGGCCGCCGCCGGCAATGACGACGATTTGCTGCCGGTCCGTCTGCGCACCGGCGAACGTTCGCTCGGCGGCGCGCTGTCGTGGACGTCGCCGCAGCCGGTCACCGAATTCCCCAAGGCCGGCCCGTTCGCCGATCTTGCGCCGCCGACCGAGGTCACCGTCAGCAGGCAGGTGCTGGCTGAACCGACGCCCGACATCGTCGAGCGCACCTGGGCGGCTCTTGCCGATGGCACGCCGCTGGTCACCGGACTGAAGAAGGGGAAGGGCACGCTGGCGCTGTTCCATGTCACGCCCGAGGCGACCTGGTCGAACCTGCCGATCTCGGGCAGCTTCGTCGAGATGCTGCGCCGCATCGTGCAACTGTCGCGCAACCAGGGCGCGGCGATCGCCAATGCCGAAGCCGCCGCCACCTCGCTGGCGCCCTATCGCATGATTGCAGCCGACGGCTCGCTGGTGCCGCCGACACCCGACGCACGGCCGCTGGTGCCGGGCGCAGGCGCGTTGCCAGTGACGTTCGAGAACCCGCCCGGGCTCTATGGTTCCGAGACGGGTGTGTTTGCCCACAATCTGCTTGGAGCCGACAGCACGTTTGCGCCGCTGGCGCGGCCGCAGATCACGGTTCCCGTCACATCGATCCAGTATGCCTTTGACGAATCGCGCAATTTGAAAGGCGCGCTGGTCGCGGCCGCCCTGGTGCTGATGCTGCTCGACACGCTGGCGGTGTTCTGGATAGGCGGCCTGTTTACCCGCCGACCGCGCCGCTCAGGCGCCGTGGCAACCACTTCTGCGATCCTGATTGCGCTTGGTGTGCTGTTCGGCCATGCCGACCTCGCTCGCGCCGATGACGCCAAGGCGGGCGACGAGGTTGCAATAGAGGCGATTTCAAAGACCCGCATCGCCTATGTGCTGACCGGGGTGCCGGGCGACGATTCGATCAGCCGCGCCGGGCTCGAAGGCCTGACCCGCTTCCTGATCGAGAAGACGGCTCTCGAACCGGGCGCGCCGACCGGCGTCGACATCTCCAAGGACGAGCTGTCGTTCTATCCGCTGATCTACTGGCCGATCGATCCGGCTGCACCGATGCCGAGCCAGGCCGCGATCGCCCGCATCGACGCCTATATGCAACAGGGCGGCACGGTACTGTTCGATACGCGCGACCAGTTCGCCAACGGCATCGGCGCCGATTCGACCAGCCCGGCGACGGAGCGGCTGCGCGACATCCTCGGCAATCTCAACGTGCCGCCGCTGGAGCCGGTGCCATCCGATCATGTGCTGACCAAATCCTTCTTCATCCTGCCCGAATTTCCCGGCCGCTTCAGTGGCAGCCCGCTCTGGGTCGAGGCTTCGCTCGACGCCAGCAATGCCGAGAACCGGCCGGTGCGCACGGGCGACGGCGTCTCCCCGATCATGATCACCGCCAATGACTTCGCGGGCGCCTGGGCGGTCGACGAGAATGGCGACCCGCTGCTGCCGACCGTACCGGCGGATCCGATGCAGCGCATCTACGCGCTACGCGCCGGCGTCAACATCATGATGTACATGCTTACCGGGAACTACAAATCCGACCAGGTCCACGTGCCGATACTGCTCGAACGGCTGGGGCAGTAAGATGATGTCTTTTATTGCACCTCCGCGGATCGACCCTCCCAAATGGGAGGGTAAGGAATGAACTGGTCGATCTCCTTCGAACCGCTGATCTCTTGGCCCTGGCTGATCTTGGCGCTGGTGCCGCTGGCGCTGCTTGCGCTGGTCGGCCTGTGGTTTCGTCAGCGCGGCTCTGTCTTTCGTTTCATCGCTCTGATGGCGCTCGCCGCCGCCCTGTTCAACCCGGTGTTCCTCAACGAGGAACGCGAGCCGCTGAAAAGCATTGTCGCCCTCGTTGTCGACCGCAGCCAGAGTCAGGATATCGGCGACCGCACGAAACAGACCGACGAGGCGCTGGCCGGGCTGCAGCAGCGTCTTGGCCGCTTCAAGCAGTTCGACGTGCGCGTCGTCGAGGCCGGCAAGTCCGAGGCCGCTGAGGAGCGCACCGAGACACGGCTGTTCAGCGCGCTCGATGGCGCCTTCCGCGATGTCCCGCCGTCACGCATCGGTGGTGCCATCATGATCACCGATGGCGAGGTGCATGATGCGCCTCCGGGCGCCCCCGATTTCAACGCCCCGCTGCATGCGCTGATCACTGGCAACGACCACGAAAAGGATCGCCGCATCCGCTTCGAGAATGCGCCGCGCTTCGGCCTCGTCGGCAAGCCGCTCGACATGACCTACCGCGTCATCTCGACCGAAAACGAGACCGGTCCGGTCGACGTGCGCGTCTCTGTCAATGGCGAGCAGGTCGCGGTCGAGCACGCCACCGTCGGCCAGGCCATGCCGCTGCAGGTGACCATTCCCGCTGCCGGCCGCAACATCGTCGAACTCGCCATCGACCGCGAACCGGGCGAACTGACCGACACCAACAACCGCGCCATCGCGCTCATCGATGGCATCCGCGAGAACCTGCGTGTGCTGCTGGTCTCCGGCGAGCCGCATGCCGGCGAGCGCACCTGGCGCAATCTGTTGAAATCCGATGCCTCTGTCGACCTTGTGCATTTCACCATTCTGCGGCCACCGGAAAAGCAGGACGGCACGCCGATCAATGAATTGTCGCTGATCGCCTTCCCGACACGCGAGCTGTTCGTCGAGAAGATCAAGGATTTCGACCTCATCATCTTCGACCGCTACCAGCACCGCGACGTGCTGCCGATCCTCTATTACGACTACATCTCCGAATATGTCGAAAAGGGCGGCGCGCTGCTGATCGCGGCCGGCCCCGAATACGCCGGTGAAAGCTCCATCGCGCGCACGCCGCTGATGTCGGCCCTGCCGGCGATGCCGACGGGCGAGGTTGTCGACAAGGCCTTCTATCCCCGCCTCACCGATCTTGGTCAGCGCCATCCGGTGACGCGCGGCCTGGATGGCTCGGCCGCCGAGCCGCCGCACTGGAGCCGCTGGTTCCGCACCATCGGCGTGCAGAACCCGGAAGGCGAGGTGGTGATGAAGGGCGCAGACAACCGGCCCCTGCTGTTGCTCGACCGCAAGGGCGAAGGCCGCGTCGGCATGCTTCTGTCCGACCAGGGCTGGCTTTGGGCGCGCGGCTTCGAAGGCGGCGGCCCGCATGTCCAGCTCTATCGGCGCATCGCGCACTGGCTGATGAAGGAGCCAGAACTCGAGGAGGAGCGGCTGACCGCCGACGGTCGCGGAATGGTGCTGGAAATCCGTCGCCAGACGATGGCCGACGATCCCGGCCCCGCCCAGATCATCACCCCTTCCGGCAAGACCTTGACCGTCAAGCTCGAGAAATCCGAGCCCGGCGTTTTCCTTGGCAGTGTCGAGACAAACGAGATCGGCCTCTATCAGGTCGCCAATGGCGACCTGACCGCGCTCGCCCATGTCGGACCGGTCAACGCACCGGAATTCGCAGATGTCATCTCCACCGAAAACCGGCTGAAGGCGCCGGCGGAAGTCACCGGCGGCAGCGTGCGCCGGCTGGCGTCGTCCTCGACCCTTGGCAGCGACGTGACGCTGCCCTCCATCGTGCCGGTGCGCTCGGCCGGCGCCGCGTCCGGCAGCGACTGGATCGGCCTGCGCACCACGGACGACAGCGTGCTCAAGGCCGTCTCGCGCGTGCCGCTTTTCGGTGGCTTCCTCGGTCTCGGCCTGTTGCTTCTGGCGATGGGTTCGATGTGGTACCGCGAAGGACGGTAGCGCCACCTCCCCTTGTGGGAGAAGGGAGAGAGCGAGCAGCCCTACTCCTCCGGCTCGGTGGTGAACATCAACGGATAGCCCTTGGCCTTGCCGGCGTCGGTGGCTCGCATCGCCTTGGTCTCGGCGACATCCTTGGTGAAGACGGCGACGACGCAGACGCCGCGCCGATGCGCGGTGATCATCACCCGGTGCGCCTGGTCTTCGCTGAGCTTGAACTCCCCCTTCAGCACCGTCACCACGAATTCGCGCGGGGTGAAATCGTCATTGATGAGGATGACCTTGTAGAGCTTCGGCCGTTCGATCTGCGGCTTGACCTGTACGCGCGGTTTTGTGGTGATTTCAGGCATTGGAACTGACAATTTGCGTGAGCGATGTGGCCGCCATTCTGGCACCGGGGAAGGCGGTCGTCCATTTTGATCGAGGCGCCAGCCGGTGTCCGGCGAGCGCGGCACTCACTATGTGGGAAACTGTCGGTTGCCGTTCAACGGCCGGGCCGGAAGCGTTTTCCCCCGGCATCCGCCCGGCGTTCCAGGAAGGCTGCGATCGGCCAGGCAATGACGCAGATCAGGGTCGCGCCGGTCAGCACGATCAGCGACCAGGTCTGTGCCGGCGTGATGTAGTCCCAATTGGTGGAAATCACCGGCGCGAAAAGCGAAGGCTCGGTGCGTCCGCTCGCCGGATCCGGCACCGGGCTGGCGGTGAACAGGATAAGTACCCTGGAGATACCGGTGGCAACCAGGCCACCAAGCACCAACGAGCGCAGAATGGACGAAAGCCGCTTCTTCATGCGGATTGTCCTACACAACTGGCGTTGCAAACGGGTTAAGCGCGATCGAGATACGTGTTCAGTTTATCGACCATGCACTTGGCAAAAGACCGTCCCAGCCGATTTACGGCTGGAACGGCCTTGCTGGAACTGACCTCGAAGCTGATCAGGGCTTCTTCGGAGCAGCCTTCGGGGCCGCCTTCGAGGGCGCCTTCTTGACCGGGCACTTGTGCGTCTTGGTCACCTTGCAGACAGTCTTCTTGGCGACCTTTTTCGGAGCAGCCTTGGCGGCAGGAGCGGTGGTCGTCGCGGCAGCGGCCGGAGCGGTGGTCGTGGTGGCAGCAGCCGGCGCAGCGGTCGTGGTGGCGGCTGCGTTGCCGAGAACCGGCATCGAGAAGGCGAGAGCGACGGAGAGGCCGAGGGCGGACAGGAGGGACTTTTTCATGGCTTCGTTTCCTTTTTATGCGGGTCGAATTTCTGATGTCACTGAACCGGGTCGTTCGGTGTCACTCCAAGCAACTTCAAAGCGTTGGCAAGCATCCGGATGCCCTGTGCCTGTTTCTTGGCGGCGCAGTACCGGTTACCCTTTCTCTGAAGTGCCTTTGCCGCGGTGACCTGCGTTGCCGTGGCATGGGTTTCGAGGGCTTCATCAAATTGGTGGCTGAGATTGGCGCACCGTTCGCTCCGAGTGAGCGGCGCCTTTGCGTCCGATTGTCCGGCAGCGGCGGTGACCAGGCCAAGGCCCAGCAACGCACCCAACAAACTGATCGACAACCTTGGCATTGGTTTATCCGTAAACCCGGAGACTAGCGTCGCAGCCGATGACCTGACCGCCACGAGATCAGTTATGCCTTTGAAATTTTTCAGGAGTTTTTCTGAACTGTAGAATTTTGTTTCTGGATTGTGTCTGAGAAAGCCGGTGTGAACCCATCATCACCACTGGCCAACATATGGCCTGAATTCTATCGTGTGGGTGGCGACAGAACGGCTTGGCAATCAACAACGACAGGGCTCAAGTGAAATCCGACGCGCACATACTGATCGTCGACGACGACAAGG
This sequence comes from Mesorhizobium sp. M1050, assembly GCF_040318715.1. NCBI lineage: Bacteria > Pseudomonadati > Pseudomonadota > Alphaproteobacteria > Hyphomicrobiales > Phyllobacteriaceae > Mesorhizobium > Mesorhizobium sp. M1050. The sequence goes on from NZ_JAMYMV010000001.1 coordinate 211,091, forward strand.
GCATTCGCGACCTGCTGCAGGAATTCTTCCAGAAGCGGGGCCTGCACACCTCGGTTGCCGCCGACGGTGTCGAGATGGAGGCCATCCTGCGCCGCGCGCAAGTCGATCTCATCGTCCTCGACGTGATGCTGCCCGGCAAGAGCGGGCTGGAGCTGTGCCGCGACCTGCGCGCCAAGTATTCGACGCCGATCATCATGCTGACCGCCGTCACCGAGACCACCGATCGCGTCGTCGGCCTGGAAATGGGCGCCGACGACTATGTGCCCAAACCGTTCGATCCGCGCGAGCTTTTGGCGCGCATCCGCGCCGTGCTGCGCCGCAATGGCGGCGCCGAGCCCAAGCGCGCCACCACCAGGCAGATCTACCGCTTCGCCGGCTGGACGATGGATTGCTCGCGGCGCCGGCTGATCGCGCCCGACGATGTCAGGGTCGAACTGACCATGGCCGAATTCAACCTGCTGCAGACCTTCGTCAAGAGCGCGCAGCGCGTGCTGACCCGTGACCAGCTCATCGAACTGTCCGGCGGCGATAGCGACTACTCCTTCGACCGCAGCATCGACATCCTGGTCAGCCGGTTGCGACGTAAGATGGAAGACGACCCGAAAACGCCCCAGTTCATCCTGACGGTGCGCAGCGGTGGCTACCAGTTTCTGCCGGAGACGACCTCCGAATGAAACGTTTCCTGCCGCAGACCTTGCCTGTCTGGGTGCTGCTGATCGTCATTGCCGGCCTGCTGATCAGTCAGGTCGCAACCCTCTATATCGTGTCGCGCGACCGCGCCGTCGCCAACGGCATCGTCGACCTCTACCGTCTCAACGACCGCGCCTTTTCCCTGGTGCAGCTGATGCATGACGCCACGCCGGAGCAACGCAAGGCGACGGCGACAGGCCTGTTCAATTCCACTTACGCGCTCACTATCTCGGACACGCCGGCGGTCACCTCGTCGATCGCAAGCGACGACGAACTGGCGGAACTCGAAGACATCCTTGTCGGCCGACTGTCGAAGTTCGGCATCACCGATGCGCGCGTGCGGCGCGACCCGGCCACGCGCGAGGCCGACGACGCCGACGGCACGGCGCCGGGGCCCGATATCGGCCAGGTCGAACGCGACCTTCTGGTGCTGGCCGCCAACTTTGCCCAGAGCGAGAAGCTGACGGCGTCGCTGCGTTTCGCCGACGGCCATTGGCTGAACTTCACCGAGCCGATCACGCCCGTCGGCCCGATCCTGAGCTTCGACAGTCTGCCGCTCTATTCGCTGATCGCCGGACTGGTGGTGATCATGTCGATCTGGTCGTTGCGCCGGCTGACAGCGCCCTACCGGATGATGGAAACCGCCGTGAACCGGATCGGCAAGGATCTGAAGAGCCCGCCGATCGCTGAAGGGGGCAGCCGCGAGGTCCGTGCCGCCGCCAAGGCGATCAACGCCATGCAGGCCCGGCTGCGCGAATATGTCGAGGATCGCGAACATCTGGCGGCGGCACTTGCGCATGATCTACGCACGCCGATGACCAGAATGCGCCTGCGCCTGGAGCTATTGCGCAAATCGGCGGTTCGCGAAGCGCTGGCGCATGATCTCGCCGACGTCGAGAGCATTGCCAGCTCGGTGATCGACTTCGCCACCTTCGAGGTGACCGAGGAGAAGAACGAGCGCATCGACTTCTGGTCGCTCGTGGAGTCGATCGCCGACGCCTATCCGGACGTGTCGTTCGAAGATGATACCCGCTCACGCGGGCTCATCTGCATGGCCCGGCCGGTCGCGCTCAAGCGCTGCGTCACCAATCTGCTGCAGAACGCGGTCACCTACGGCAAGAAGGCGCATCTCAGCCTCGGCCGGTCGGACAACACGATCCTGCTCACCATCCGCGATGAAGGACCGGGGATACCGCAGGCGCAGATCGACGCCGTGTTCGGCTCTTTCGTGCGCCTTGAGCAATCGCGCAACCGCCAGACCGGCGGTCTCGGGCTCGGCCTGACCATTGCCCGCAACATCGCGCGCGCCGCCGGCGGTGAGGTCAGCCTGTCCAACAACCCGGGCGGTGGCCTGCTGACGCAACTGCGCCTGCCGCTGGCGGCTTAGAACGAGGCGCGCTCAATCGCAGCGCCTTGTCGACTTTGGTATCCGACGAACTTTACCGCCGCAGCACCGCGCTCAACACATCGCGGATGCCGATGGCGCCGACGAAACGCGACTGGTCGTCGAACAGCGCCACGGGGGCTGTCTGCGAGCGGTGCATGGCCAGCATCACGGTTTTCAGCGAGGTGCCGGGATTGGCCCAGAACACTTGCGCTGCTTCCTCTGACTGGGTCTCGACATCCGCGCACGAAACCCACACCGCCGGCTTGCCGTCGCGTTCGGCCGCCGCCACCAGCCCGTGATCGTCGATCTTAAAGCGCGTCGTTTTGCGCCGATCTAGCCAGACCCAGCCATTGTCGCCGTGTTCCAGATCGCGGCGGTCGCGCATCACGTTCCAGGCGGTCAGCACCGACAACGGGTTCACATTGGCGATGAAGTCGCGGACATAGTCGTTGGCGGGCCGCAGCACGATGTCTTCCGGTGCCCCAGTCTGCACGATGCGTCCGCCTTCCATGATGGTGATGTGGCTGCCGATCTTCAGCGCTTCCTCGAGGTCGTGGCTGACGAAGATGATGGTCTTCTTCAACTCGGCCTGCAATTGCAGCAACTCGTCCTGGAGCTTGGTGCGGATCAGGGGGTCGAGCGCCGAGAACGGCTCGTCCATCAGAAGGATCGGGGCCTCGGTGGCGAATGCACGGGCCAGGCCGACGCGCTGTTGCATGCCGCCCGAAAGCTCATGCGCGTATTTCTTCGACCACTGGTCGAGATTGACCAGCTTGAGCTGGCGTTGCACGCGTTCCTTGCGCTCTAGCTCCGGCACGCCGGCGAGTTCGAGGCCCAGGCCGACATTCTCCTCCACCGTGCGCCACGGCAGCAGGCCGAACTGCTGGAACACCATGGCCACCTGTTTCTGGCGCAGGCGCCGCAAGGTCGCCTCATCGCAAGTGACGACATCGACGGTCTTGTCGCCATCCTTGACCAGGACCTGGCCGCGCGACACCACGTTGAGTCGATTGACCGCCCGCAGCAATGTCGACTTGCCCGAACCGGACAGGCCCATCAGCACCGAGATCTCGCCCTCGTTCACAGTCAGGCTGGCGCCGGCGCAGCCAAGCACATTACCGGTCTTTTCGAGGATATCGGCACGGCTGGCGCCGGCGTCTATCATCGCCAAAGATCCGGCCTGGTCTGCGCCGAAGACGATATCGACGTTCCTGAAATCAACGGCGACGGTCATTTCTTGCCTCCAACGCCGATGCGCGTCATGCGGTCGAGCACGATGGCCAGCACGACGATGGCCAGGCCGGCTTCAAGGCCGAGGTCGATCTTGCGCGAACCGAGCGCCCGGTTGATCTCGGTGCCGAGGCCGCCGGCACCGATGAGAGCCGCGAACACCACCATCGACAGCGACAGCATGATCGACTGGGTGAGACCGGCCATGATGGTCGGCAGGGCCGAGGGCAGTTCCACCTTCCAGAGCAGCTGGCTCTTGGTGGCGCCGAATGCCTCGCCTGCCTCGATGATCGACTTCGGCACCGAGACGACGCCCAGATGCGTGAGACGAACCGATGTCGGGATGACGAAGATTATGGTGACGATGAGGCCGGGCGCGTTGCCAAGGCCGAACAGCGTCAGCACCGGGATCAGGTAGACGAAGGTCGGCAGCGTCTGCATCAGGTCGAGCACCGGCAGCATGATGCGGTAGACCTTCGGCTTGTGAGCCGCCCAGATACCGAGTGGCACACCGATGGCCATCGAGGCGGCGGCAGCGGCAACCACCAGCACCAGCGTCTCCACCGTCTGCTTCCAGAGGTTCTGGTTGAGGATGAACAGCAATCCGAAAAAGACCGCCACAGCCAGGCCTCTCGATCGCTGCAGATAATAGGCAAGCAGCGCAATCAGGGCGATGAGAAGGACGGGCGGTATATGCAGCAGCATATCGACCACGCCGTCGAGCAGGAAATTCAGGCCGCCCGAGAGGCCGCGGAAGAAAGTGTTGAAATTGTCCGTGAGGAAGGTGAAGAACGCTTTGCCCCATTCGCCGATGGGAATCTTGTAACCGACAAAGAATTTTGAAATCGGATCCATCTAGCCCCTCTTTGGCAGTCGCCGTCCTTGCCGGACAGTCATCTTGTCACAGGATATGAAAAAGGGCAGCCTTTTCTATATGGCTGCCCTCGCTCGGATCATGTCGGATTCACAGTCGGCTCAGCTCCCGAGTGCGGTCTTTACCGCCGCGGCCGCGTCGCCGCCATCGAAGGTGGTCACGCCGGCAATCCACGGAGCGACCGCGTCCGGATGCTTCTTCAACCAGTCGGTCGCGGCCGTGTTGGCGTCGCCGCCTTTGAGGATCGCGTCCATCATCTCGCCTTCCATATCGAGGTTGAACTTCAGGTTGGCGATGAACTTGCCGGCATTCGGGCACTCGGTGGTATAGCCCTTGCGCACATTGGTATGCACGGTGGCGGCGCCGAAGCCGCTGTCGCCCATGCCATCGAGATAGGTGATCTTCATGGCGCCCATCACCGGATGCGGCGTCCAGCCGAGGAACGCGATCCACTCATTGCTCTTCATCGACTGCTCGGCCTGCGTCAGCATGCCGGCTTCCGAGGATTCGACCAGTTCGAAGCCTTCGAGATTGTCCTTCGGGTTCTTGATCATGTCGAGGATGATGCGGTTGCCATCATTGCCGGCCTCGATGCCGTAGATCTTGCCGTTGAACTTGTCCTTGAACTTGCCGAGGTCGGTCAGCGTCTTGACGCCGGCGTCCGCCACATAGGTCGGCACGACGATGCCATAGCCGGCGCCGCTGAGGTTTTCGCTGATGGTCTCGACGGAGCCGTCGGCGGTGTAGTCCTTGATGTCGTTGGTCATCGACGGCATCCAGTTACCTAGGAAGACGTCGAGGTCCTTGTTTTTCAGCGACGCATAGGTCACCGGAACCGATAGCTGGATCACCTGCGGCTCGTAGCCGAGTGCGGTCAGCAGTACGGAAGCGATGCCGGTCGTCGCCTGGATGTCGGTCCACCCGACATCGGAAAGACGCACCGCCTTGCAGCTCGCCGGATCACCGGCGAAGGCAGCGCTCGTGGACAAAAAAGCCGCCAGGCCGAGGCCGGCGACGAAAGAGTTCATACGCGACATAGGTAGTCTCCCATTGTGATTCTTTGGCGAAGCATAGCTACGGTTTCTCTGCCCGCCTTGTTTCGTCAGCCAAACACCATTCTGGTGCGGTTTCAAGCACTAAGGCAATCACGATCAACGGCGCAGACTGGCCAATCAGCGACACGGCTGACGCTTTTGTCTTGCCAGACAGTTTTTCAGGGGCCAGACAGTTTTTCAGGAGCGAGACGGCTTTTTCGGGGAAAGCCTGCCGTGGCCCCTCCCCGTATCAGGCCAAGTCGGCATAAGGTCTGTTTAGATTCAGGTCAGGCCGAGACGAAAATGGTGGACTCCGAGAACCGGAGCGGAGCGTACTTTTGGCCACGTGAGCACCGGAAGCGCAGGAACCGCCATTTGCAGGCCGGCATCACCTGAATATCAACAGACCGTAAAGGGCGGCATGGCTAAGCTCTACTTCCACTATGCAACGATGAACGCCGGCAAGACCACGATGCTGTTGCAGGCGTCGTACAATTATCGCGAGCGCGGCATGGGCACGATGCTGTTCGTCGCCGGCCACTACCGCAAGGGCGATACCGGCCTGATCTCGTCGCGCATCGGCCTGGAGACGGAAGCCGAGATGTTCCGCGACGGTGACGATCTGTTCGCCCGCGTCGCCGATCATCACGCGCACACATCGGTGCATTGCGTCTTTGTCGACGAGGCACAGTTTCTCGAAGAGGAGCAGGTCTGGCAGCTCGCCCGCATCGCCGACCGGCTGAACATCCCAGTCATGTGTTACGGCTTGCGCACCGATTTCCAGGGCAATCTGTTCTCCGGTTCTCGCGCGCTGCTGGCCATCGCCGACGATTTGCGCGAAGTGCGCACCATCTGCCGCTGCGGCCGCAAGGCGACGATGGTGGTGCGCCTCGGACCTGACGGCAAGGTGGCGCGTCAGGGCGAGCAGGTGGCGATCGGCAAGGACGTTTATGTCTCGCTCTGCCGTCGCCACTGGGAGGAAGAGATGGGCCGCGCCGCGCCCGACGACTTCATCGGCTTTATTAAGGGCTGATCGCCCGGCGACCTTGCCCAGGCCCCGATGCAACCCGATCGGCATCTTCCGCAATCGCGCCATGATGCAGCGTTTGTTAAGGCCTCGGTCCTATAACGCCGCCAGCCAGAGCTCTCCGGAGACAGCCATGTTTCGCGCCGCTTCGTTCGCCAGCATTCTTCTCCTTGCCACCTCGCTTGCCGCTCATGCGGGCGGTGACCCGACCCTTGGCAAGAAGGTCTTCAACCGGTGCATCGTCTGTCATGAAGCAGCCACCGACCGCGACAAGGTCGGTCCGCATTTGATGGGCGTCGTCGGCCGCGCAGCCGGTAGTGCCGAGAGCTTTCTTGGTCATTACTCCGAGGCGATGAAGAGTGCCGGTGGCGCCGGCCTGGTCTGGGACGAAGCCAACCTTGCCGAATATCTCAAAGCACCCCGGCTCAAGGTGCCCGGTAACAAAATGGCGTTTGCCGGCCTGACCAACGACGACGACATCGCCAACGTCATCGCCTATCTGAAGGCCGATCCTAAGCCCTGACCCGCTGCACGCGCGTCTCTGTGACGCCGGCGTTCGCTTCGCATGTCGCCGCCGCTATTGCTGTATTGATTTGCCAACTACAAAGGCATCCCGCGCGTCGTCGTTTTGCGGCATAGAAGTTCAATGGCAGTTGAACTATGACTGACCGGCAGGCTAGTCACGCCATGACCTCGCTTCCATTGCCTTTCAAGACCGTGACCGAATATTTTGTTTTCGGGGCGGGTCTTGTCTTGCGTCTTTCAATCCCAGGATGCCCCACATATATTCGCCGCTGTTCGCGACCAGCGACGTGATGCCGAAGCGGGAGGCCCCAATGGCGACATTGCAGAATTTCGATGCCGAAATTGCCAAGACCAAGCAGGTCGTGCAGGACATGCGCAGCAAGATCGAGCAGTCCGGCACCGTGCTTGATACGCTCGCGACCGCCGACAAGAAGATCGGCGACGCGAATTTCGACATCGAGAACGCCCGCATCGAGGATGTGCTGAAGCAGCAGAAGGTCATGGAAGGCAACATCGCCGACCTGATCATCGGGCTGGAGGACGCCACCAACGTCTTCGGCGCCGAGTTCGAGAGCATGAAGAACTACACCGGCTGGGAAAAATTCATCGGCGTCTTTTCCAGCCAGAGCAAGCAGCGCATGCGTACCGACCGCGTCCGCAACATGTCGCTAGCGGGCAATCTGCAGGAACTGCTGGTCAAGTCCGACACCATCGTCGGCATCCTGAAGGCCCAGAAAGGGGTCCTCGACCAGCGCTACAAGACTTCCGAGACCAGCCTGTCGCAGGTCATCGAGCGGCGCAAGACCACCATGACCAACCTCGAAGCCGTGCAAAAGCGCATCGAGGAACTCAACCCGATGCTGCTCGACATCGAAAACAAGATCGCCGCTTCGACCAGCCAGAAGGAGCGCACGCAGCTCGAAGGCGAGCGCTCCAAGCTGGCGACGGAATACAATGAAAAGCAAGCCAAGGAACAGGAGCTGCTAGCCGAGAGCCAGACGCTCGAGCGCTACACCTCGATGTTCCAGACCTTTGTCGATTCGCTCAACAACCAGATCGCCGCGCAGTCGACGCTGATCAACAAACTGACCATCGACACCGAGCAACGTATCGTCCTCTACAAGGCGCTCGAAGATTCGCTGAAGACCGCCGCCCAGCAGGACGTCGCCCACAAGATCAACACGCTGGGCAGCCAGGTCGACAACACCGCCGAGGAAACCATGGCCGGCATCGGCGCTGCTTCGCAAAAGCACATCGGCGACCTGCTCGAGATGCACGAGAAGAACATGGTCGCCACTGCCGACATCCAGCGCCGCAAGAAGCTGGCCGACGATGCCTTTGCCCGCCGCTTCGACGAGGTGTTGAAGAAGCACAATTCGGCAAATTACGTGCAGTCTTAGGAGTGGCAGAACTGCCCGCGAGCGTACAGGCATGACCCCCGAAAACGAAGCGGCGGCACGGTATTTCTCTGCCATCACGGCCGCGCTCAGCGGCCTTGAAGTGTTCATGCGCGACGATCGCTCGCCGCTCTACCGGCACGGCATCGTCGCCAAGATCGTCGCCGAATACATCGCCCGGCTCGACAAGTCATTCGCCTGCTGGCGCAATCGGCTGGGCTTCATGGACACTTTCCGCATTTCGCGCGCCGAGAGCGGATTTCCGGTGTTCCAGAACCTGCTCGAACTGGAAAATGACCGCCGCCAGGCGGACGCACGGCTCGCCAACATTCCGCTGGCCGGCGAGTTGCGCGAGGAGATGGCCGACTTCATCCTGCGCCACAAGGAGTTCCCCGAGGCGTTGCAGAAGTCGATGGCCGAACGGCTTTATCTAGAGGACGTGAAGAGCGAAAACACGTTCGGCTCGTTCACACTGGCGCAAACGGCCAAGGTCTCGGTCAACCCGAAGACGGGGCGTCCCTACTATCTCGTCCACTGGGCGACGTTCGACGGCAGTGCCAACCTGCCGCTGGTCTACATGGTGACGGTGGAGGATTCTTCCGAAGACATGGTCCGACAGCTTGTCGACAGAAACGGCAAGCTGAACGAGACGATCGACATCCCGCTGCCGGTGGACGGCCTGCTCAATCCCGAGCTCGCCCATCGTTTCGACGATTTCACCGAGAAGAATTCGGCCTATACGCTGTCGCCGGCGACCATCGCGGTCAACCTCGACAAGGATTTCGAGCCGCTGCATCCCAAGCAGCTGCGCCGCGTCGTGCTCGGTCCATTCTATTCGGCCGGCATCACCGACAACAATTCAAGGGTGACCGAAGTGCTCGCCAAGGTGCGCAAGCCGGAAAACGCCTGGCTGCTGACCTGGACCATCCAGGAGGTCTATTCCAAAGCCGAGAAGCCCGGTCGCAAGGGGCTGTTTTCAAGCGAGAAGACGACGCAGGAATTCTTCATCAACACCGACGACCTGGAAGCCGCGCGCCAGGGCGTGTCGAGCTACGAAAACCACGCGCTGATCCCGCACGAAGCCTATCAGGCGCTGTATGCCGTCGGCGAGGCGCAGAAGATTTTTGCCGGCTACAAGGTTCACATCCTGTCCAACGGGCAGGTCATCTCAGACGTCTGACCGTCACACCACGGAGCACCCTTCATGGATACCGGCCTGACCACCATACCGGAAGCCGCCATCGAGAAGCACCGCGCCACCGCGCAGAGCTTCATCACCCGCATTGTCATGCTGGAGGATCCGTCACGTGAGTCCGGCACGGCACTTGCCGGCACCAATCGCCGCTTCGTCTCGACCGTCTCGGTCGGCTCGGTGCGCCGCACACGCGAGGTCGAGCTGTCGAAGACCGTCGGCGCCGTCCATCCCGACGATCAGTTGCTGACCATCCCGCAGCACACGCTTCTGTTTCGGGCCCGGCGCGGCACGGCGATCGCGCTCGCAATATCGGACGTTTTTGCTGAAGGCTCGGACCTCGAAAGCCTGCAGGCCAGGAACACCCGCGCCCCGCTCGAGGGCGACGAGGCGTCCACCTTCAAGAAGCTTCTGTCGGCCTCGGCCTACGTCTCCGCCTTCAGCCTCGCCTCCTATCTGTTCCAGTTGATCGACAGCGACGGCGAGGCACCCAACGATATCCCCGAGCCGGATTTCCTGTTCGATACGCCGCAAGATGCGGTGAAGTCGATCCTGGCCGGCCTCGACAAGGCGATCTCAGGCTCGTCCGATGATGCCGATTTGATGACCAGGGCGCGGGCCTTTTCCCGCGTCGCCATCGACGGGCTTTTGGCCCGCAAGGGTCGCTTCGACGGCATCGGCCCGTTCGAGAACGCCCATATCCGCATCGATGTCGATGACTTCACCCTCGATGGCTTTGACGTTGCACCGGGCAAGCGCTCCAAGCCACTGGTGATGACCTTCAAGAAGCCGGAGGAGGTCGTCGGCAATCACATCGCCAAATACCAGTCGGTCAAGCTCGCCAAGATGCTGATGGCCTACGACTTCGAGCGCGAGATGAACCCGTTCGTCGAGCTCGGCGGCTTCCTGTTCACCTTCATCGGCGACGGCGCGCCCGGCACCGGCAAGACGACGCTGATCCAGATGATCGCCGGCCTCGTCAACGGCTATTGCCAGGTCGCCCGCTATCCCTTCGCCTATGAGAATTTCGGCGTCGACCAGATCTCGTCCTACCAGGGCAAGTCCGGCCAGAACTGCCGTCAGTTCATCAACAATGTCTTGAACCCGCGCGTCATCGGCTTCGGCACCATCGACGACATCGACCAGGTGGCGGCGCGCCGCTCCGACGACCGCGCCTCGGCCGGCCAGCAGGAGATCACCGGCGTCTTGATGGATGCCTTCGCGGGCGCCGCCACCGTGGTGCGCGGCAATTGCTCGTTCGGCATGTTTTCCAACTATCCCGAGAACGTCGACGATGCGCTGCGACAGCGCGCCGGCGCCCGCTGGCTGGTCGACGGGCCGCAGAGCCGCGACGACTACATCGACATCTTCGTGCTGCTTGCCGGCAAGAACCACAAGATCCCGCTCGGCGACCACGATCTCTATGCCGCGCAGGAGATCCAGCGCGCCGTGACCGAGGCCTATGAGGAGCACGAGAAGCCAAGGGAAGACGGGCTGATGAAGGTCTACGAGCGCTACATGAAAGAGAACGGCGCGCCGAAATCGATGGCCGACATCGGCACCTATCTGCACCTGATCAAGGATGCCGAACCGCGCTTCACCGGCCGCGCCATCAAGAACGTCACCGACGCCATCAAGATGCGCGCCATGGACATCGAGCTTCCCGACGACTGGTTCGAGAAGCCGGAAGTTTTCATGCACAAGGGCTACGACGAGAAGAAAGCGATGATCGAGGAACTGCGCGGGCCGTTCTCGATGGACATGGTCATGCAGGAGATCAACCGCTACGCCGACAGCGAGTTCCGCTATTCCGACAAGTCCGACGACGCCGCCGTGGAAAAGCTGCTGCGCGACGCGCGGCTGCGCGAACGGGCTGCACGGGAGATGGAGGAGATGAAAAAGAAGGGGCTTTGGAATGCGTGAGCTGAGCCGTCCTTCCCTTCTCCCCTTGTGGGAGAAGGTGTCGCCAAAGGCGACGGATGAGGGGTGTTCCAGCTTGGCACCAACAGCGCTCCGGCCAACACCCCTCAACCGTCTCGGCGCTTCGCGCCGATCCACCTTCTCCCACAAGGGGAGAAGGAAGATCCGCGCCCCTCATCCGCTCTTCGGGCACCTTCTCCCCTTGTGGGAGAAGGGAAGATGACCAAGAAACCCGACCTTCTACGCGACAACGAGCTGATCTACGGCCGGCTGCTGACGGTCGACGAGTCGCACCTGATCCAGCGCTACAACAAGGCGCTCGCCGCATTCGGCTTGAAGCCCACCAAGCTGAAAAGCTTTCAGATTGACCGCACCGGCTTCTCGCCCGAAGTGGCCGAGGAATGCGGCGACTACGATTATCTCGATCCCAACGAGGTCAACCGCCGCTTCATCATCCTGACGCCGTCGCAGATCGACCTGCCGGTGGTGCATACGGCCTTCTCCAACACCTCGCAGCTGATGTTCGAGTTCATGTCCAAGAACCAGCGCGCCATCGACGCGCTGACCATCAAGGACGTGATCTACGGCGAGATCGAGGATTCCATTCCGAAGGTCAACGACATCGAGGATTTGCTGTCGATCAACCAGGTCGAGTTCAAGGTGCTGTCGGCCGAGGATGTGCTAGGCAAGGCCGCCGAGCTCGGCAAGCTCGTCGACCGGCTTAGGCAGGAGCCCGACGCCTGGCGCGACAACGCCATGCTGACCCGCATGGTGGAGCTTGCCAAGATCTGCGGTGACATCCGCGAAAACGCGCTGGTGCCAGACCAGGTGATCTTCCGCCACAGCGCCTATTGGACCAGCCATTTCGGCGGCCTCTACGTGTTCGTCGACCCTGATATGACGACCGTGATCAGCGATCCGGCGGCTCCCGGTTTCCGCCGTTCGCGACCGTGGCAAGTGAGCTATATCTCGATCAGCGACGCCGACAAGGTGTTCAAATTCCTCGCCACCACCGGGCGGATCGAGCTGCCGCGTGCCTCCTGGGTCGAGACATCGGGCTATCTCGAGCACCGGGCCGAGATGGTGGTGCGCGCGCTGATCCGCGACGCCGACCCGAACCGGAACCTGACCGACGTCGACAAGGTCTGGCTGCAGACCTGGATCCAGAGCCATGCCGACCTGATCACCGAAGACGGCAACTTTCCCTTTCTCAACGCCGCCAAGCGCGAGATCGCCCAGCTCGGCCACCTCAAGATCGAGGATGTCTCCCCGCAGCAGCGCTTCCTGGTGATCCGCGCCAAATCAGAACATCCCGACGCCTGGCTGACCAACCGGCTGATCTCGGATTTCGTGCCGTCGGATTTCGTCTCGCGCTACATCTTCAACAAGGACGGCTTCTACAGGGACTATGACGGCTTCAGCGACGCCTGGCGCTCGCATGTTGTAGACGTTCTCAAAACCACATATCTGAAGGACAAGGTGGCGTTTCGCACACGCCTCTATGGCCTGACCGACTAGAACGAAATGAACTGTCACTTCGTTCTAACTTACTGTTTTGGCGCATGATGTTATCCAAACAGTCTGCAACTTTTTGGCATCATGCTTTGAGGGGATGACATTGCCATGCTCGATCCGATCGTGAACTTCTTCACCCGGATTTTCCAGTGGATCGGCCGCGGCATTGGGCTTGTGATCGGCGCGATCCTGTGGCCGTTCCTGTGGGCCGGGCGCTGGTATACGCAGCGTGGCTGGATCCTCAAGGCGGCGCTCGGCCTGGCTTTGCTGGTGCTGATCGGCCTCTACGCCAATTTCTTCTACGCCACCCAATGGTGGAACAATTTCAACCCGAACTACCCCGACACATACACTTTCGAGAAACGCAACGTCTCCGCCGGCGAACAGGTCTCGGCGGGCTCAGGTACCGACACGGCCAAGACCTGCGGCAACTCCGGCATCGCCCAGGTGGCGGCCGACCTGACCGATTTCAACGTCAACCAGAATGCCTGGATCTCGTCGATGATCCTCTACAAGCTCGGCCTGTTTGGGATCGACTGGGATAACACGCCGTGGATGGACAACAAGGCCTCGTTCCAGCGCGGCATCAACCAGGCGGTGCGGCGCACCGCAACCGAACTCGCCGACAATCTCGGCCGTGTGCGCACCACCTCGCAGATCGATAGCGATCTGCAGAATGCCCGCGGCAATCTGCAGTTCGATGAGGAGACCTGGTATTTCGGCCTGAACCCGTTCGGCCCCAAGACGCCGACACCAAGCTACTATCGCGACGCCGTCCGCATGCTGCGTTCCTTCAACGCTCGCCTTGCCACCTGCCAGGCGACGTTCGACGCCCGCGCCGACAATTTGAAACAATATATCGACCGTATCTCGTCCGACATCGGCTCGACCTCGGCGATCCTCAAGGAACGCGCTGAAAACCACAACAATGGCTGGTTCGATTTCCGCGCCGACGACCGTTTCTGGTTCGCCTATGGCCAGCTCTATGGCTATTACGGGCTGATGAAGGGTGCCCAGGCCGACTTCGACGACGTCATCAAGGAAAAGCATCTGCAGAACCTGTGGGACACGATGGACTCGCAGTTCGTCTCGGCGCTGCGCATCCAGCCCTTTATCATCGCCAACGGCCGCGAGGACGGCTGGATCCTGCCGACGCACCTGACGACAATGGGCTTCTACGTGCTCAGGGTGCGCTCCAACATGGTCGAAATCAGCAACGTCCTGACTCAGTAGCGCTGTTCCGTTGGGCACCACGCGATGGCGAATTTGCGCCGTCGCCTCTGTCGCATTCCGTGCATTGTGCGGCTGTTTTGAGACGGCGGCGCGACGCGTCCTCTGGCTTGTATACGGCGCGGCAACGGAGCCAGGAAGAACCGATGACAGGTCGGCCGGTCCGCAGAGGAATTTTCTCTATAGGAAACATAGTTGCATGCAAGTTGACGCCGCGGCAGCGAGAGGGTTAGAACATGCCCGCGCCCGGTTCCAACCTGCTTGCGAGTGACATCAAACCCGTCCCCTCCACCGTCCAATCCAGAGGAAAGCCGTCATGGCCGAAGTGAAGTCCGACATCGAGATCGCGCGCGGCGCCAGGAAAAAGCAGATCCAGGAGATCGGCCAGAAGATCGGCATCCCGACCGAACATCTGCTGCCCTATGGCCACGACAAGGCCAAGATCTCCGCCGAGTTCATAAAGTCGGTGAAGGGCAACAAGGATGGCAAGCTGATCCTCGTCACCGCCATCAACCCGACGCCGGCCGGCGAAGGCAAGACGACGACCACGGTCGGCCTCGGCGACGGCCTGAACCGCATCGGCAGGAAGGCGATCGTCTGCATCCGCGAGGCCTCGCTCGGCCCGAACTTCGGCGTCAAGGGCGGCGCTGCCGGCGGCGGTTACGCGCAGGTCGTGCCGATGGAGGACATGAACCTCCACTTCACCGGTGACTTCCACGCCATCACCACGGCGCACAACTTGCTTTCGGCGCTCATCGACAACCACATCTACTGGGGCAATGAGCTCGGCATCGACACCCGCCGCGTCGTCTGGCGCCGCGTCATGGACATGAACGACCGTGCGCTGCGCGAGATGATCTGCTCGCTCGGCGGCGTCGCCAACGGTTTTCCGCGCGAGGGCGGCTTCGACATCACCGTCGCCTCGGAAGTCATGGCGATCCTTTGCCTGTCGACCGACCTGAAGGACCTTGAAAAGCGCCTTGGCGACATCATCGTCGCCTATCGCCGCGACAAGTCGGCCGTCTATGCCCGCGACCTCAAGGCCGACGGCGCCATGGCCGTTCTGCTGAAGGACGCCATGCAGCCGAACCTGGTGCAGACGCTGGAGAACAACCCGGCCTTCGTGCATGGCGGCCCGTTCGCCAACATCGCGCATGGCTGCAACTCGGTCGTCGCCACCACGACGGCGCTCAAGCTTGCCGACTACGTCGTCACCGAAGCCGGCTTCGGCGCCGATCTCGGCGCGGAAAAGTTCTTCGACATCAAGTGCCGCAAGGCTGGGCTGAAGCCGGCAGCAGCCGTCATCGTCGCCACCGTGCGCGCCATGAAGATGAATGGCGGCGTCAAGAAGGAAGACCTCGGCAAGGAAAATGTCGAAGCGGTGAAGAAGGGCTGCGCCAACCTTGGCCGCCACATCGAGAACATCAGGCAGTTCGGCGTGCCGGCGGTGGTCGCCATCAATCACTTCTATTCCGACACCGACGCCGAGATCCAGGCGATGAAGGACTATGTCGCCTCGATGGGTGAGGAAGCCATCCTGTGCAAGCACTGGGCCCACGGCTCGGCCGGCATCGAAGACCTCGCCAACAAGGTGGTGGCGCTGGCCGAATCCGGCGCTTCGCAGTTCGCGCCGCTCTATCCCGATGCCATGCCGCTGTTCGAGAAGATCAACACCATCGTCCAGCGCATCTATCGCGGCTCGGAGGCCATTGCCGACAAGTCGGTGCGCGACCAGCTGCACGCCTGGGAGCAGGCCGGCTATGGCCACCTGCCGGTATGCATGGCCAAGACCCAGTACTCGTTCTCGACCGACCCGAACCTGCGCGGTGCGCCGACCGGTCACACCGTGCCGGTGCGCGAGGTCAGGCTTTCGGCCGGTGCCGGCTTCGTCGTCATCATCTGCGGCGAGGTTATGACTATGCCCGGCCTGCCCAAGGCTCCGTCCTCGGAGAAGATCTTCCTCAACGAAATGGGCCAGATCGAAGGCCTGTTCTGAGACTTAAGTCTCGACATATCAAAAGGGCGCCGCAGCGATGCGGCGCCCTTTGCATTTTCCGCTGATGCTTATGCGGCGCTCCGCGACAGCGCCCGCTGGTTGGAGCCGACGATCGTGTCACGCTCCGGCAGCGCTCCTGTCTTCAGGCACTCGACCCATTCGGCGGTCTTGAGCACGGCGGCGAAGCGCGACTGCAGGATGATCGTGACCACGCGGTGGATCTCCTCAGCCGAGGCGTAGCCGGCGCTGTTGGCGTATGGCACCGAGCCGGTGGCGTCGGACAGGAACTCGACGGCGAAGCCCATATGGACGGCGTGGATGATGGTCGACAGGTCGCAATTATGCGTCATGTAGCCGACCACCGTGATCGTATCGATGGCGTTGGCATGCAGCCAGTCCTCGAGGTCGGTTCCGGTGAAGGCGGAGGGCAGGTTCTTTTCGACATAATGGTCGCGACTGCGCCTGGCGATTTCGGGATGCAGTTCGCCGCCATGGCTGCCCTTGGCGAAGATCGGCGATGTCTCGGGCGCCATCTGCTTGACGACCACCACCTTGATGCCGGCCGCTACCGCCGCATCCATCGCCCGGGCGACATGGACGACGCTGTCGCGGAACGGCGGATGCTGGATGGCAAGATTGCCGCCGTCATAGTCGTTCTGGACATCGATGACGATCAGCGCCCGGCGTGGCGTGGTGTTGGCTGGGTCAGACATTGTGTTTTCCTTTCCGGCTTGAATGCGATCGTCCGAAAATAGGCAGGCTGCCAACTCGTCGAAAGTGACCCGATTGACATCATTAGAAAGAATTGGGACAATATACACTCACTCGCTGGAGGCACCCATGACCGACCCGATCGTTGCCGTCCTCGCCTTCGACGGCATCAGCCCCTTCCATCTCTCCGTGCCGTGCCTGGTCTTCGGCGAGGACAGGACGGCCCTTGGACTGCCGCGCTTCGACTTCCGCATCTGTGCGGTCAAGGCCGGCCCAATCCACACCGAGGCCGGCTTGACCGTCGCCGCCCCGCATGGGCTCGAAGGTTTTGACGCTGCCGACATTGTCATCATTCCAAGCTGGGATCATCTCGGCGAGCCGCCGGCGCCGTTGCTGATGGAGGCGTTAGGCCAAGCACACCGGCGCGGCGCCTTGATTGTCGGCCTGTGCCTGGGAACCTTTGCCATCGCCGCAGCCGGGCTGTTGTCGGGCCGCCGTGCCGCCACGCATTGGGCCTATTCAGAACAGTTGCAAACGCTCCACCCCGATGTCGCCGTCGACGCCACGGTGCTCTATGTCGACAATGGCGATGTCGTGACGTCGGCCGGCGTCGCCGCCGGTCTCGACTGCTGTCTCCACATCGTGCGCGCCCGCTATGGCGCGGAAGCGGCACTGCGGCTCGCCCGCCAGATCGTGCTTTCCCCGCATCGGCAGGGTGGGCAGGCGCAATTCATCGAGCATCCGGTGGCGAGGAGCGCGGATGCCGACCGTTTCGCCCAAGCCCTCGACGCGGTTCGTGCAACGCTCGGAGAGACGCATAGCCTGGACAGCGTCGCCGAGGCCGCCGGCCTGACCCGGCGCACCTTCACCCGCCGCTTTCAAAAATCGATCGGCACCAGTTTCGGCGAATGGCTGACCGGCCAGCGGGTCGAACTGGCGCAGCGGTTGCTGGAAGCCACGGAGAAACCGATGGATATCGTGGCGTTCGAGGCCGGCTTCGGCAGCGCCACCTCGCTGCGCCAGCATTTCGCCGCTCGGCTGAGGACATCACCGGCGCAATACCGGCGCGAATTTTCCAGGCGGGCCGATCAGCGGGACGAACGTATGGCGCCGCCCTTCTGAGACAGAACGCCGAGGCGCCGCATCGCGCTGCGCCCTCGGAATTTCTCAGGGAACATCTTGCGGCGAAGGCGCACGCTTGCGGCCGGTGAGCATGGCGCGAACCAGATTCTCATGATGACGAACGCTGGCCAGCAGCACGCCGCCGACATGAAGGCCGACCAGCACGAGAATTCCATTGCCCAGGATCTTGTGCGTGTCCTCCACCCAGGCCACGCCCCACCAGGCGTCGGTGGTCTGCATCCAACCGGTAAGCGCAATTCCCGCCACGCAAGCCAGAAGTGCCAGCACCATGGCGCCTCCAGCCGGATTATGGCCGAGATGACGCCTCTCGCGGCCCTTTGCCACGTCGGCGAGATACAGGCTGACGGTTTGCGGTCCGCGCACGAATTGACGAAAGCGCGTATACCCCGAACCCGCCAGCCCGGCGATCAGCCGCGAGGCAATCAGAACCCCAGCGCCATAGCCGGCCAGTTCATGCACCTTCATGATCTCTCCGGAGGAAAGCCAAGCCACCGCAACGCACAGGACCAAGGACCAGTGAAAGAGGCGGACATAGGGGCTCCAGACCCTGACCAGGTTTTCTCGTGTCGAATCGACCGAGGCTTCTCGTGTCGACTCGACCGAGGCTTCTCGTGTCGAAAAGGTGGCGTTCATGGCGGTCAGCCGTCGTCGGAATCGGCGCCGACCGACTCGAGCGTCTTGGGGTTGAAGACGGCTTCCAGCTTCTTGCCCTTGGCGTCGAGCGCCTTGGCTTCATAGCAGCCGTTTTCCGTCTTGATGCTGCGAACCTTCCAGCCTTCGCTTTCAAGCTTCTTTTGCAGCGCCTCGCGCGGCTGCCACTGGTCGGTCGGCACATCACACTTGTCGGCGGCAAAGGCCGGCCCGGCAAGAGCCATCACCAGCGCGGTCAAGGTCAAGGTCTTCATCTTCTTTTCTCCATCGGCCAATTCCGATGTCACGGACCCTGACCGTGAAACCTGACAGCTGCCTGAACACGCCCGGCGTCGCCCAAAAAGCCGCAGTTGGCTTTCATTCAGCTTCCTGTCAGCCTCATCCCGCATAGACGGGCGGGTTGCTGAACACGGAGGCGAAGTGCGCGTTCTGCTGATCGAGGACGATCCTGTACTGGGCGAAGCGGTGCGCGATCACGTTGCCGCCGACGGCCACGCGGTGGATTGGAGCAGGTCGCTTGGTGAAGCCGGCGATCACCTTCGCGTCGTCTCCTATGAACTTGTTCTCCTGGATCTTCATCTGCCGGATGGCAAGGGACTCCAATTCCTGAAGCTGCTGCGCCGCGAAAGCAACGACACGCCAGTCATCATCCTGACCGCCCGCGACCAGCTCTCCGATCGTATAGAGGGGCTGAACTCCGGAGCGGACGACTATCTGGTCAAGCCGTTTGATCTTGGCGAATTGTCCGCGCGCCTCGCCGCCGTCTCGCGCCGCTATGCGGGAAACCCCAATCCCTTGATCCGTTTCGGGTCCGTCGAGATCGACCAGGCCGCCCGCCGCGTCGTCGTCGAAGGCACGGAGGCCATGCTGACATCGCGCGAATGGGCGGTGCTGGAGCAATTCTTGCGCCGGCCCGGCATGACTGTCGGCAAGAACCAGATCGAGGACGCGCTCTATGCCTTCGGCGCGGAGATCGAAAGCAACACTGTCGAAGTCTATGTCAGTCGTCTGCGCAAGAAGATCGGGCGCGACGCCGTCACCACGGTAAGAGGGCTTGGCTACCGTCTGGCATCCCCATGAGACTGCTCAGCAGCCTTGCCGGTCGCCTCGTCGCCTCGCTGATCCTGATCACGGTCGCCTTCGGCCTGGTCGCCGCGGGCACGGGAAGCATCACGCTGCATCGTGAAATCAACGAAGCCATGGACAGCTCGATGCAGGAAGCGGCGCGCCGGCTGCTGCCGCTGGTGATCGACGATCTTTTCGGACGCGAGGCGTCGCAATCGCCCCGCAGGCTGGCGGAGGCCGTCTCAGACGATGACGGCGGGCGTCTCATTTTCCAGGTGCGCGACGCCACCGGTCACGTTCTCATTCATTCTTACAACGCTCCGGCAGAGCCGCTCACGGCCGAGCTTGTTCAGGGTTTCTCGGAGGCATCGGGATGGCGCATCTACACAGAGCCCACGGTCAGCGGCACGGTTCTCATCCAGGTCGCCGAGCTTGATGCACGACGCAACGAGGAAACCCTCGA
Source organism: Mesorhizobium sp. M1050 (assembly GCF_040318715.1). Lineage (NCBI taxonomy): Bacteria > Pseudomonadati > Pseudomonadota > Alphaproteobacteria > Hyphomicrobiales > Phyllobacteriaceae > Mesorhizobium > Mesorhizobium sp. M1050. The sequence goes on from NZ_JAMYMV010000001.1 coordinate 231,141, forward strand.
AGCCGCCACCGGCTTCCTGATACCAATGGTCATCCTGATCCCCTTGAGCGCACTTTTCGCATGGCTGACCCTGGCGCGTTTCCTGAGGCCAATCGAAACACTGCGCGGCGAGATCAGCGCCCGTCATGGCGACAATCTCGCTCCGATCCGAACCGAGGACTTGCCCTCAGAACTCGCCGCTATCGCCAAGTCGGTCAACAGCCTGATGCGGCGCCTGCACATGGCGCTTGATGCAGAAAAGGAATTCACAGCAAACGCCGCGCATGAATTGCGCACGCCGATTGCCGGCGCGCTGGCACAGACGGAGCGGCTGATTGCTGAAGCTCCGGACGAGGCGGCAAGAAAACGCCCGCGTCAGATCAAGGTGGCGTTGGGCGAGCTTGCCAGCCTGTCTGAAAAGCTGATGCAGTTGGCGCGCGCTGACGCCGGAGTGGCCGTTGCCGGCAACCCCGCCGACCTCGCCGCGGTCGCTGCACTGGTGGTGGAAGACTTCGAACAGCGCAGCGAAAACAAGGGCCGCCTTCGCCTCGAAACGCCTGACAAAGGCAAGGCGCTGGCCGCGATTGACACGGATGCACTGGCCATCGTCTTGCGCAACCTCATCGAGAATGCCTTGCGGCATGGCACCGTAGGGGGATCAGTGGTCGTGCACATAGACGAGGACGCCCGACTCAGCGTGGTCAGCCAAGGCCCGGTGGTTCCCGCCCCGGCCGGCCTGATCAGGCGTTTCGAACGCGGCGCAACACGCGCCGAGGGATCGGGCCTCGGCCTGGCGATCGTCAACCGGATCCTGCAACAGATCGATGCGCCACTGGCGCTGAATTCACCCGCATCAGGCCGACAAGACGGATTTGAAGCGACGATCCGGTTTCCTAAGGCATAGCATCAGCTGCGCCTGACCGCCCGTGCCGGATTGCCGACCGCGGTGGTGTTGTCGGGCACGTCGCGCGTCACCACCGCACCGGCGCCGACGATGGCGCCCTCGCCGATGCTGACGCCGCCAAGGATGATGGCACCGCCACCAATCCAGGCATTGGCACCGATCTCGACCGGCCTGCCGATCTCCAGTCCCGCTTGCCGCCCACTGGCCTCCTTGTGGTGCTCGGCGCAATAGATCTGCACATGGGGGCCGAGCAGCGTTCCCCTGCCGATGCGTACGCTTGCCGTGTCGAGGATGGTGCAGCCGGCATTGAGAAAGACGCCGTCGCCGAGAAAGATGTTGAAGCCATAGGCGCAGTGGAACGGCGCCTCGATGCGGGCGCCCTCACCGGCCTTGCCGAGCAACGCCTTCAGGCTTGGCCCGAGATTGCCGCGCTGCCGCGGCGGCAGGCAATTGTGCTCGAACACCGCGTCGCGCGTTGTCGCCCGCAACGCCTCGAGTTCGTCGTCGAGGCACGTGTACCATTGGCCGGCCGCCATCTTTGCGCGCTCGCTTTCAGCCATGACGGTGTCTCCAGTTGACGTCTTTGCCAAAGCACAATTGCAATGGACGGGAAAGTGCCAATGCCTCTGCAACACCGGGCGCAAAAACCATCCCAATTTTCGAAGTCAAGCGCTGGCCAAATGCCGGACCTATGCTAGCCTGCTCTTGCCGGAGAGATCGAGGGGATCAACAATGCTCTATATTCTCGCACTTCTGATCGGCGTCATTGCCGGTCTTCGCGCCATGACCGCGCCAGCCGCCGTCGCCTGGGGCGCCTGGCTCGGCTGGCTGCCGGTTGCCGGCACCTGGGCGAGCTTCATGAGCCATTGGGCAGCCGTCGGCATTTTCACCATCCTGGCCGTCGTCGAGCTGGTGACCGACCAATTGCCGTCAACGCCAAGCCGCAAGGTACCGCAGCAATTCGGCGCCCGCATCATCATGGGTGCCTTCACCGGCGCGGTCATCGGCGCGACAGGCGGCGCCGTGATCGGCGGCCTGATCGCCGGCGCCATCGGCGCGGTCATCGGCACGCTGGGCGGCGCCGAGGCGCGCGGCCGGCTCGCCGCCGCCTTCGGCAAGGATCCGCCCGCCGCCTTCATCGAGGATGCGGTGGCGATCATCGGCGGCCTCCTGATCGTGGCAGCGGTGGCATGACGGCCAAGACGTTCGACGCTATCATCATCGGCGCCGGACAGGCCGGGCCGCCATTGGTGGGCCGGCTGACGGAAGCCGGCATGAGCGTGGCGCTGATCGAGCGCAAGCTGGTCGGGGGCACCTGCGTCAACACCGGCTGCATGCCGACCAAGACCATGGTTGCCAGTGCCTATGCCGCGCAGCTGGCGCGGCGTGCGGCCGACTATGGCGTCACGCTCGGCGGCCCCGTCGGCGTCGACTATGCCAGGATCAAGGCGCGCAAGGACAAGGTGACGATCGACGCCCGCAGCAATCTGGAGAGTTGGATCGGCGGAATGAAGGGCTGCACGCTCTACCGTGGCCATGCGCGTTTCGAATCCTCCAACACGGTGCGCGTCGGCAACGAGCTTCTGACCGCCGAAAAAATCTTCCTCAACACCGGCGGCCGCGCCTCGGTGCCGGATTTGCCCGGCATTCACGACATCGACTATCTGACCAATTCGTCGATGATGGATCTCGACGTGCTGCCGCGCCATCTCGTCGTCGTCGGCGGCAGCTATGTCTCGCTCGAATTCGCGCAGATGTTCCGCCGCTTCGGCAGCGAAGTCACCGTCATCGAGAAGAGCCCCCGCCTGACCGGCCGCGAGGACGAGGATGTCTCGGCCGCCATCCTGTCGATCCTCGAAAACGAAGACATTACAGTCCATGTCGGTGCCGACGACATCAGCTTCGCCAAGCAGGGCAAGGACATCGCGGTGACCTTCTCGGCCGGCAAACCGCCGGCGGTCGGATCGCATGTGCTGCTGGCTCTGGGTAGGACGCCCAACACCGACGACCTCGGCCTCGATAGAGCAGGCGTCGAGGTCGACCGGCGCGGCTTCGTCATTGTCGACGACCAGCTGCGCACCAGCGTGCCCGGTATCTGGGCGATGGGCGATTGCAACGGCAAGGGTGCCTTCACCCACACCTCCTACAACGACTACGAGATCGTCGCCGCCAACCTGCTCGACAACGATCCGCGCAAGGTCAGCGACCGCATCGAAGCTTATGCGCTCTACATCGACCCCCCGCTCGGCCGCTGCGGCATGACCGAGGCCGCGGTGAAGAAATCTGGCCGTCGCGCACTGGTCGGCCAGCGGCCGATGAGCCGAGTCGGCCGCGCTGTCGAAAAGGGCGAGACGCAAGGCTTCATGAAGATCCTGGTCGATGCACATACCAGGGAAATCCTCGGCTGCTCGGTGCTCGGCCCCGGCGGCGACGAGGCGGTGCATTGCGTGCTTGACCTGATGTACGCCAAGGCGCCCGTCGACGCGCTCGCGCGCGCCGTGCACATCCATCCCAATGTCTCGGAATTGCTGCCGACCATTGCCCAGGAGTTGAAGCCGCTGGTTTGAGAGCCTGCAACCTATTTCAAAGCCCTTCTTTTTCTGCATTGCTGCAATTTGGCCGCACGCTTCTTCACTGCCTTCGGCCACCAAGGCGCAACACTTGCCCTGCTGGCGGTCACCGTCGCTGAGGCTCCCGCAGAGTAACCTCTTGCGCCCATAGCGGGGCCGGCTGGACCAATCGACATCGGCACCCTCAAAAAGGCATGTCTCATGCTCTTGATGGAGGAAGTCATGCAGAAATCGATCGAACGCATCGCTGGCGAGAGCGAAGGCGTTTCCTATGAATTCCCGCTGTTCCGCTTTGCGGGCGAGGACAAGGCTGCCCCATCCGCCTATCTGCAGGCAGCGCTCCATGCCGGTGAATTGCCGGGTGTCGTCGCCATCGACGCGCTGATGCCGATGCTCAACAAGGCGGAGGCCGAGGGCCGCATCAAGGGCAACCTCACCATCGTGCCCTGGGCCAACCCGATCGGCCGGGCGCAGTATCATTTCGGCGAGCATCAAGGCCGCTTCCATCTGGGCACCCGCACCAATTTCAACCGCGGCTTTCCATTGCTCGCCGCGCCAGACATAGCCCTCTTGCACGACGCCGCACTTGGCACGGCCGACCAGCGGCTGAAGACCCGCCTGGTGCAACTGTCGCTTGGCCATGACATCGTGCTCGACCTGCACTGCGACGACGAAGGTCTTGCCTATCTCTACGTCCACACCAGCCTGTGGCCGGCAATGGCCGATTGTGCGGCCGCCATGGGCGTCGATGCGGTCGTGCTGTGGAGCGAGGACACCGATGGCACCTTCGAAGGCGCCTCGATCATGCCCTACCAAAACGTTCCCGATGATGTGGCCAAGCTCGGACGCCGCGTCGCCACCACGGTCGAATATCGCGGCATCCTCGATGTCGACGGTGCCTTGGCCGCCTCCGACGCCGAAGGGCTCTACCGGCTGCTGGTGGCGCGCGGCGTGATCGCCGATCCCGCGCTGCCCGCGCCTGGCGCGTTCAAAGGGGTCGTCGCGCCGCTGGAAAACATCGACATGATGCCGGCGCCCAGGGGCGGAGCGGTTCTCTATGACGTGAAGCCCGGCGACCGCGTCGCCAAGGGTGCACGCCTTGCCACCATCGTCCATGCACCGGGCGAAGCCGATGGCCGCACGGAGGTCTTCGCACCGCAAGACGGCATCATTCTGACCCGGCGGTCGCGCCGCATCATCCGCGCCGGCGAGGATCTGCTGAAGCTGGTCGGCGACAGGAAGAGCGCCGACGCCCGATCAGGCACGCTGGAGGACTGAGGAAGCTTTGCCTCGTAGTTTGCCGAAGCACCCCATAGCTTCGTCATTCTAGGGCGAAGCAAGGAGCGAAGCGACGCGGCGCAGACCCTAGAATCCATGCCGCGACTTCAAAGCGTCGCTACGTGCAGAATTCTGTTCCGCTGCGCCCTTCAACTGAGGTCGCGGCATGGATTCTAGGGTCTGCGCCGCGTCGCTTAGCTCCTGCTCCGCCCGTGGGTTCCGAAGTTGCGAGGCGTCGGCCCATACCAAACCCGTTGCATGCAGCATCCCCCG